>NZ_JBZFUN010000006.1:0-84137 GCF_058314555.1 Streptococcus sp. ALY_211
TCGCAACTCATCCAGAAAAAGCAAGCTCCTTCCTTCTGCGTTCTACTTGCATGTATTAGGCACGCCGCCAGCGTTCGTCCTGAGCCAGGATCAAACTCTCATTTAAAGTTAATCTTACTCAGTCACTTCTGACTTATTGTTCTTTTTTTGACAGGTCGTATTCCTACAACCCGCACGCTTGGTTTCTTGTCTATTCAGTTCTCAAAGGTCTTTGTTGTTCTCTCGAGACAACTCCATTATTCTACTATACTTCTACGCCTCTTGTCAACTCATTTTTCTTTTTATTTTTTAAAATCAGATGACCTTGTGATATTAAAAGACATCCTTATGATTGAGGCTTCATAAGAATGTTCTTTGAAGTATTTATTTTTTTGCTTCAATTAAGCCATAGGCTCCATCCTCACGCTTGTAGATAACATTAACAGAGTCATCTTGAGAATCTTTATAGATGAAGAAGTCATGTCCGAGCAAATCCATTTGTAAAACCGCTTCTTCTGCATCCATTGGTTTAAGGTCAATATTTTTTGTTCTAACAATGGTAATGTCTGAAGCCTCTTCATTTTCTTCAGCGATGAAATCAGTAGAAAAGATCTCTCCAACCGCAATTTTTTCACGATGTTTTTTGGCGATTTTTGTTTTGTTTTTTCTGATTTGACGTTCAATCTTATCAGAAACAAGATCAATTGAACCATATAAATCTTGTGAAACATCCTCTGCTCTCAATGTAACTGCTCCAATTGGGATGGTCACTTCGACTTTAGCAGTTTTTTCTCGGTAAACTTTGAGGTTGACTTTGGCGTTCAGATTTTGATTATCATTGAAATATTTTTCAACTTTCACGAGCTTCTGCTCTACATAATTTCTGATCGCTTCAGTAACTTCGATGTTTTCACCACGGATGTTAAATGTGATCATAGACTACCTCTTTCTTGCGTAAAACGCTTTCTTTTTTAATTATTTTACTTCTTTACCTCATTTTTTGCAAGCTATTATCTTGCCAATGAAAAAGTTTTTACTTTTTCCACACCATTTTCATACAATATTTCTTTGGCTAACATCAGTGTTTTACCAGTTGTATAAACATCATCAACAATCACCACCTTTGGAGGCAATTTTTGATCTTTTGTAATTGAAAAGAACTGCTTCGTTTCTAATCTTTGCACTTTCGTCTTTCTAGATTGGTCCTCTATTTTTTTGTTTTCATCGACTCTTAACAGGGATTGAAAATTGATGTGCGCTGCTTCCAATAGTCCCTCAACTTGATTAAATTTTCTTTGACTAAAATTTTTACGGCTTATGGGAACAGGAATTACTACAAAATCTTTATAGATTTTTAGAGCCGATTGTATGTCCCGTTGAAAACAATATCTTAACATATAATCCCCACTAAATTTATAGCTTGAGAAAAATTTTTTCATAGCCCTGTTGTAAGTATATAATGCTTTATGATCTACCGTATAGCCGCTCTCTTGCCATTTTTGGCAGTCTCTGCACAGCCCCTCAATTCCTATCTTGTAGCACCATTTGCAGTGTTTATCTCCAATGGTTTCAAATTTTAAATGACAATCGTAACAAATATCGTATTGTTCTTTTAGTTCGAATAATTGCTTTAGACTTTTTTCTTTTCTGATTTTTTGTTGGCATAATAAACACTCCATTTATTTGCCTGCCTTTTTGTTCATTTGCTTAATTTCTTTAATTGCCTCTACCATCGCTTTTGTTTTACCACTATGGTAAAAATTTAATAAACCTTCCGGCCTTTCTTTACTTCTTCCCACACGCCCGCTCATTTGAATGAGAGCAGAGGCAGTATATAACTTATGAGAAGTTTCCACAATGAAGACATCTACCTTGGGGAAAGTGACACCTCTTTCTAATACTGTTGTGCTAACAAGTATGTTGACCTCCCCTGTCCTAAAGCGTTCAACAGTAGAGAGTCTTTCCTTAGATTCACTAGATACAAACGCTACCGTCTCATTCTTAAAATATGCTCCTATTTTTTTACTAAAACATCTACCTCCTTCAATGGTTGGGTAGAAAATCAGCAATGGGTAGCCACTTTTCCTTTGTAGCTCTATATCATGTAGGAGTCTTTTAGGAAGTTTGATCTGCTTCGGACTTAGTAAACTCCTTAACCTGCCTATCCAGATCATTTTGGGAACTACCATGGCAGAATCGTGATACCTTTTAGGCAATTCAAGTTTTTTTAGCTGTGCTCTCTTAACCCGCTTATTCAATTGCTTGGTTGAAGTAGCTGTCAAAAAGATTTGTCTGCCTGATTTTTTTAAAGCAAGGTCGACCGCTGCCTCCAACATAGGATTTCCTGAATACGGATAGGCATCTACTTCATCAATAATTATTAGGTCAAAAGCTCTATGAAATTTAAAGAGTTGATGAATAGTTGCAATGACTAAAGGGCTACGCTTATAAGGCTTTGCCCCCTGGTGTAAAAGACTAATCTCACAGGAAAAATCTCTTTTGAACCTTGAGTACAATTCGCGGCATACATCAACCCTAGGACTCACTATAGCTACTGCATAACCTTTACTAAGGGCTTTAGCAATCGTAGCGTAGGTTATTTCAGTCTTACCGGCTCCTGTTACAGCATGTATCCAGACATCCTCATTGCTTAAGAAGGTAGATAGTAGCTGTTTAGATACTTTGTCTTGATATGGGGTTAACTGACCTTGCCATCTCAGATAATTTTCTTTGGGAAAGGGATGTTGTGGTAGTGAGTATAGACAAGAATCACTAGTTACCCTTCCAAAAACAATACATCTCCTACAATAATATGACTTATCCGGGAGCATCCATCTGCTATCAATGAGTGACTGACATCGACCACAAAATAACTGTCCTTCTCTGGTTATCATACTTGGACGCTGTTTAGAAAATTTCTGCACTGATTCTTCTATTTGAAATTCCAAGAATTGCCTACCGTAATAATCTTCTAATGTATCCATCATCTATTTATCCGAAATTAAGATGAAATATGATAAAATTTTCCTATGAATTTTAAAACTATTGCTAAGGATATTATCGTCGAAGATACCATAAAAAAATCACGTTTTATTTGCCATCTCAAACATGTTGAATCTGAAGAAGAAGCCAGAGCTTATATTGCTCAAATAAAAAAAGAACACTATAAGGCTAACCATTCTTGTTCAGCTATGATTATTGGTGAACAATCTGAGATCAAACGCTCTAGCGATGATGGCGAGCCTAGTGGAACTGCCGGTATTCCTATACTTAATGTTTTGGAGAAAAAAGAATTAACTGATGTCGTCGCTGTTGTCACGCGCTACTTTGGTGGCATTAAATTAGGAACAGGTGGCTTAATAAGGGCTTACTCAAATTCTGTAGCTCATGCCATTGACGACACCGGTCTAGTTGAAATTAGAGAATTGGAGGGAGTTGAAATAGAATTATCCTATTCTCAGTATCAATCTTTTCCATCCTTTTTATCTCAGCGTAATCTGCAGGAACTAGATACAGAATTCTCAGATAAGATTCTTACCAAGGTATTTCTTCGTTCTGAATATATAGAAGACTTTCTCAATGACTTGACAGAATTCTATAATGGTAACATTTCTGTGACTAAGGCTGGTTACAGAACTGTAGCTATTCCTATATCTTGATATATATTCTCTATCACTTTTATAAAGAATTTGTATTTTACAGAATTCTTCTTTGATCCTATACTAGATTTACTTTTTAATTGAACTGAGGTGATATCTATGGTAAAAATTTATAACAATATTGTCGATCTCATTGGACAGACACCCATTGTAAAACTGCATAATCCTGATCCATCTGACCAATCTGATATTTATGTGAAGCTTGAAGCTTTCAATCCTGGATCTTCTGTCAAAGATCGTATTGCTCTGGCTATGATTGAAGATGCAGAGAAAAAAGGACTCATCAAACCTGGAGATACCATCATTGAACCTACCAGTGGTAACACTGGTATTGGCTTGGCCTGGGTTGGAGCTGCCAAGGGATACAAGGTTATTATAACCATGCCTGAGACTATGAGTGTTGAACGACGTAAGCTGATTCAAGGCTATGGTGCACGGCTTGTTTTGACACCTGGAAGCCAAGGGATGAAGGGCGCTATTGCTAAAGCCGAAGAACTGGCTGATGAAATTGGTGGATGGATTCCATTACAATTTAACAATCCTGCTAACCCTGCTATTCACGAAAAAACTACTGGCGCTGAGATTGTTGATGCTTTTGGTGCTGATGGTTTGGACGCCTTTGTAGCTGGCGTCGGTACTGGCGGAACTATCTCTGGAGTCTCAAGAGCCTTAAAAAGTGCCTATCCCGATATTTCGATCTATGCGGTTGAAGCTGATGAATCAGCGATCTTATCAGGTGAGCAACCTGGTCCTCATAAAATTCAAGGGATCTCTGCTGGTTTTATCCCAGAGACGCTAGATACTGAGTCTTATGATGGTATTATTCGTGTGAAGTCTGATGACGCTATTGCTACTGGCCGTCATATCGGTCGAGAGGAAGGCTTTCTTGCGGGAATTTCTTCTTCTGCTGCCATTTTCGCTGCTCGTCAATTAGCTAAAGAACTTGGAGCGGGTAAAAAAATTCTTGCCTTACTTCCAGATAATGGTGAGCGTTATTTATCAACTAGTTTATTTGATTTTGATAGTTAAAAAGAGACTGGGCAAAAGGTTCAGATCAAACAAAAACAGAGACTTCTTTTAATGGGAGCCTCTGTTTTTGTTGTGAGCTATTCTTCTGTCCCAATCTCTTTTAATGGGGATTTGATTAGTAGCTCTGAATTGCTTGGGCATCATTGTTTCCTTTCTAATTATCAAATGTAGACTAAAAGCTGTAAGAACTCTCGCAACAGTAATAGTCCTAACAGAAAGAGCTCCTAGTAGAGCAGCATTATTAAAATCCGTTTGAAGGGGGGGGCTTTTCTCTTAGATCTTTGTGTAGTAAACCATGTAACTGAGAGATTAGAAACCTGAACGCCACACTATTGACTAAACTTAGACAAAGACCCTTCATTTCGTCTCAGCACATCATTCTTTAATTTATCTTCTTAACTTCATTTCGTGCAAAAAGCACTCCAAAAGTTAGATTTTATACTAATTTTTGGAGTGCAGTTCAAATCCATTACTTTTTCATTTACTAAGGACTACTCTTGTCTCAAACTCTTTTTACTGTGATAAATAATCTAGTCCTTCTCGGATCCATTGGTCCATATGTCGCTCTAAGGGTTTGAATCCAATCTTATAGCGACTGTTTGAGAATCGGTGGCGATGCGAAAAATGATGCTTTTCCTCTTCCAATGTTCTCATAGAGAGACTAGCCTTTTCACTGAATTCATCTAAATCTAAGACCTGGACATCTACCTCTTGGTTGATATGCAATACATCATAGATATTTTCTATATAACCTGTCTTAATCTCAGATATATGAATTAAGCCTGTTGTTCCATTTTCTAGTTGGACAAAGGCGCCGTAGGGTTTTATTCCTGTAATTCTTCCTTTATATTTATCACCGATTTTCATCACTCAATAACCTCGATAGACTCAATCACAACATCTTCTACTGGACGATCTTGAGCTCCAGTTTCAACTGATGCAATCTTATCTAAAACATCATAAGATTCTTCATCTAATAATTGGCCAAAAACTGTGTGACGACGGTCCAAATGTGGTGTCCCTCCTGAAACATAAGCATCCGCAATGGCTTCAGGCCATCCTCCACGTTTTAATTCTTTAGCAGAATAAGGGAATTCTTTATTTTGGACAATAAAGAATTGGCTACCGTTTGTATTTGGACCAGCATTAGCCATAGATAGCGCCCCCCTAAGATTGTAAAGCACTTCTGAAAATTCATCTTCAAAGCGATCGCCATAGATAGATTCACCGCCCATGCCGGTACCAGTCGGATCACCACCTTGAATCATAAAATCAGGAATAATGCGGTGAAAAATAATACCATCATAATAACCATCTTTGGCTAGAGCGATAAAATTGGCCACTGTTTTAGGTGCTTGGTCAGGAAACAGCTGAATCGTTAAAGATCCAAAATTCGTTTTCATTATAGCTTTAGGGCCTTCGATATTTTTTAAATCCAATTGTGGAAAATACAGTTCTTTTTCTACCAAACCTAACTCCTCTAAGGCATAAGCAATGCCATCTTCTTCTACCGTTTTTGTTACAAAATCTGCTTTTTCTTTTAATTCCGTGACACTGTTGCCCATGGCAATTTTTAGACCAGCAAAATCAAAAATTTCTTTATCATTTGGTCCATCACCAAAAACCAAGAGATTCTCAGGTTTTAAATCCAATGCTTTTAAAACACGAGAGACACCTGAAGCTTTTGATGTCTCATATAGAACAACATCTGATGAATGGGGATGCCAAGGAACCAGACGCAATTGGTCTTTCAACTCCTCAGGTAAGCGCAAATCAGCATCGTTTTCAGAAAAAGTCCACATGTGGTAAACATCATGCTCTAGATAAAAATCTGGATCGACTCGACACTGGCCATAAACAGGTTCTATAGCCCTATCAATCAATGCACTACGCTCTGAGACAATAGGCTCATCTTTCCCAGCAAATCCGTAAGCAATCCCTTGTTCTTTTGCCCAGGAGACATAAGATTTCTTAATATCAAGGGGGATAGGATTGTCGTAGATCACATCTCTCTTACTACTTTGTACAAAAGCCCCATTGATCGTCACAAAATAATCTGGATTCAGGGCTTGTATTTCTGGAACAATGCCATACATAGCACGTCCCGAGGCTATTCCAGTAATAATGCCTTTAGATTTGAGTTGCTTAAAGACCCGCTCAATAGATGCTGGCATATAGCCGGTGTCTTTGAGACGCAAGGTATCATCAATATCAAAAAATATGGCTTTGATTTTTTTAGCCTTATATTTGGTTTTGGCATCCATGCTCTAACCCCGCTTTCTAATAGTCCCTATTAAATGGGTCTGCTAGATAGTCTAATTTCTTTTTATTATAGCATTTATTAATCATCTTGTGGAACCAGATTGTGCTGGAAAGCGTAGACAACAGCCTGAGTACGGTCCTCAACATTTAATTTCGAGAGAATACTGGATACATGAGTTTTAACTGTCTTCAGAGAAATAAACAACTCATCTGCGATCCTTTGATTGTCATAGCCTTTAGCCAGAAGGTTTAGGACATCACGCTCACGTGCTGTTAAATCATCGTGGAGCTGGGGGTGTTGCTTGTGATATTGGATCTTTTGATCAACTTCTGTTTCAATCGCCAATTCACCGTTAGCTACCTTTCGGATACTATTTAAAATCTCTGCAGCGCTGGATGTTTTCAGCATGTAGCCTTTGGCTCCTGCTTCGATAACCGGATAGATCTTTTCATTATCCAAATAGGATGTTAGCACTAAAATTTTAGCCTCTTTCCATTCTTTGAGAATTTCTAAAGTGGCTTCTACACCATCCATCTCTGGCATAACTAGATCCATGACAACAACATCAGGCCTTAATTCTAAAGCTTTTTCGACACCCTCACGTCCATTGCTAGCTTCAGCGATTATTTCAACGTCTGGTTGGATATTAAAAAAACTTCTGAGCCCCAGACGAACCATTTCATGATCATCTACCAATATAATTTTAGTCTTGTTTGTCATCGTCTTCCTCGCTATTTTTTGTCATCATTTCTTCAAAAATTGGAATATGAATGTCCATAGAGACACCGCTTCCCTTGCTACTAAGCATAGATAGAGTTCCTGCCAGATCATCAACACGATCTTGAATATTTTTCAAGCCATAGCTTAGCTCACGACTGGCATCCATATCAAATCCTTGTCCATTATCAATCATTTTAAATTGGACATCATTTTCATTTTGAAAAAGATAGACCTCAACTCGACTGGCATGAGCATGCTTTAGGGTATTGGAAATAAATTCTTGAGCGATTCTAAAGAGGTTGTCTTCAATCACTTTAGGCAAATGAGAGACATTCTTTTTAAAAACAATTTCGATATTGCTCTTATCTTTTAACTCATTTAGGAGCAGCTGAATACCTTCTGACAGCGTCCGCCCTTCTAATTCAGTAGGTCGCAGATGTAGTAGCATAACTCTCAGATCATTTTGCGCCCCCATCAAGGTCGACTCAATCAAGCTTAGTTGCTCCTTAAGTTGCTCTTTACTCAGCATATCAATATTTTGGGCTACACCTGATAACATCATAGAGGAAGCGAATAATTCTTGGCTGACGGTATCATGGAGATCTCGTGCTATACGCTTTCGTTCCTGAGTCACGATGGCACGACTGTTGGTAATATAGGCATTTTCTGTCTTTTGCAAGGTAGTGGTTAAGCGACCCATTTTTTTGGATAAACGCTCTAGGTTTTTACCTACCTCTGTCTCGCTTTGTCCCGTAACTGGCTGATTGCTAATAATACGTCTAAGATTTTTATTAATATGACGTTTACTATTATCATCTACGACTAACCAGACCAGAATCAAAAGGAAGCTGATAGAGAACATCAATAAAATAACAGAAAAAGCAAACTGCTCCAGTACTGTCGTATCAGCAAAAACAGAGCGATAATCTAAATTTAAACTATCAAAGATAATGAAGATGATAAAGCCGACAGTAATACTGACATATAAAAAAATTAAAATAAAATCATTTCGCTTCATGATCGCACCACCTCTACAGAACCGGCAATGATATTGACCACAATTTTGACTGACCGCAGCAGTTCTTTATCCTCTTCTTGCTCAAATTTTATAGACTGGTTGCGTAAATCATATTCTGGAAAATCAAGATAAGATACACTAGCATAAATAGCACTGACATCAAGTTTGATGGCTACCTCCCGCGGGACAACAATCTTGGTGGGACCATAAACTTTGCGAACAATAACAACATTATCTTTTCCTTTAACAATCACTTTCGATAAGTCAATCGTATCAGAGCCACTGACTCTGATCACATTAATATCATCAAATGTATAAAAATCTCTACTGATGTGTCGACTGGCTCCAATCCATTGATTGGGTTGGGGAGATACAGATAACTGATCTTTTTCAAATTCTAAAACGGCATAACGATTCCGGTGCTTAACTTCAGAAAAATGATTGATAATTGTATAAGCGACTGCTAATAGAATAGCTGCTACCATAAATGGGTTGAGCATCAGTACTAAGAAGAGAAATAGAGCACAGATAGTCAGTAAGAAACGTCCTTTACTATCACGATTATAAAAAATAATAGCCATCAAGATGATAGTTACAATCAGTACAAAGGAGGTCACTCGATTGGAGAAGACCCCAAGCAGGGCCAAAACCAATAGACAGGCTTCAACCAATAAAAAAAATTGAAATTTTTTCATATCAATCCTTATCTCTCGAACATTTAGATATTTCCCATTTATGATGCCATTGTAACAAAAATCTATTGAAATTTCAGTAAGCCTAAGCCGTTGGAAACAATATAGGTCCTAGGACCTAAAAAAGATCCAGTCCTTAGACTGAATCCTTTAATCAGCAGATTCTAGTTATCAATTAGCATCTTTATTTACTCATTACCACCAGCTGATTCAGGGGGAGATGATGGCTCAGGTGTTACTCCGGCATCTCCTTCAGCGGTATTATCATCTGAAGATGATGGAGTTGTATCTGAGTTTGAATCGGAGTCTGACTGACTGTCACTCGATTCTGTCGACTCTGTATCTCCATAAGATTGTGAACTATCGTAGGATGACGTATCATCAGCTGTCGCATTTTTGGCGACAACAAATTTAATTTTATCATCTCCAGATGGATCAAACTTTTCTCCCTTGGATGGTGACTGACTGACGATTTCACCTTCAGCGTAATAGCTCGAAGCTTCTTCGACGATCTCTATCTGAGAGTCATCTAGACCGTATTTTTCTTTCAACTCTGCGACTACTTCTTCATAGTCTTGTCCCACGTAATCATCTAAAGTGATACTCGCCTGGCCAGAGGATACATAAATATCGATGCGGGTACCTTCCTTGGTACTGCTACCTGCTTCAGGGTTAGTTCGGATAACCTTTCCTTCATCAACAGATGAACTATCGGATTCGATTACTTTACCAACCTTAAGGCCTGAATCTGTAATCTCCTTAGTTGCCTGCTCAACCGTGTCATTGCCTGTATTGGGAACCTCTACTGTCATCGGATAAGCCCAGCGTCTAAAGACAAATATAGCAATAATAACTAAGATAATCCCGATCAACACCTTACCCAAAACTCCTAATGGGCGACGATGTTTCTGTGATTTTTCCTTGTTTTTTGATTTACTATTAGCGTTTTGCTGTTTCTTACTAGGATCATTTTTTTTCTGTTTATCAGACGCTTTAACCAACTCCTCAGCTGAAGTATTAGCCGTACTATTTTCAATTTTAGGCAGAGTTTTCGTATCAGCCTTATCTGAGAAAACCAGTTTAGCTTCTCGACTGCGATTGAAACTTAAGCTGCTCATCAAATCACGACTCATCTCGTAGGTTGATTGATAGCGATCGCTCAAACGCTTGGCTGTTGCTTTAATGACAACGTTTTCTAAGGCTTGGGGAACGTCTGGATTAAAATCCATGATCGAAGGTAGCGGCTTTTGAAAATGCTGAAGGGCGATCGTCACAGCACTATCTCCATCATAAGGAATATGGCCAGTCAGCATCTCATAGAGCATGATCCCCATCGCATAGATATCTGACTGCACTGTAGCCTTAGACCCTCGTGCTTGCTCAGGTGATAGATAATGGACACTACCTAGCATGGAATTCGTCTGAGTCAGGCTTGTCTCTGCAAAAGCTACTGCAATACCGAAGTCAGTAACCTTAACGGTTCCATCCTTAGTAAGAAGAATATTTTGAGGTTTTAAATCTCGATGGATAATCCCCATTTCATGGGCTAATGACATAGCCGAGAGGACTTCTTCCATGATATGAACGACTTCATTGTTAGCCAGAGGAGCGTTTTCCTGAATATAGCGCTTTAAGTCTGAACCATCAACATATTCCATAACAAGGAATTGTTGACCATCCTCCTCACCAATGTCTCGAATGGAGACAATATTGGGATGGCTAAGTTCAGCCATAGCTCGCGCCTCACGCTGAAAACGAGTCACAGCGATCTGGTCCGTCTGATAATTGGTTCTGAGAACCTTGATAGCTACCTCTTCACCTTCCAAAATCAGGTCATTGGCGAGATAAACATCTGCCATCCCACCACGTCCGATAGACTTGAGGATGCGGTAGCGTCCTGCAAATAGTTTTCCAATCTGAATCATGATGCTGCCTCACCTTCTACGTGAAGAAGCCCCACGGTAATATTGTCCAATCCACCTGCCTTATTAGCAGCTTCGACTAAGAGGTTGGCCTTATCAACGATACTACCATCATCAGCCATCAGAATATTTTCGATCATGTCAGTGGTAATCATATTGGTTAAACCGTCGCTGTTTAGCAAAAGATAGTCCCCTGATTCCAACTGCTGGACACCTAAATCAAGTTCGATAGGACCTTGCTGACCGATAGATTGCGTGATGATGTTACGCTGAGGATGACTAGCAGCCTCCTCCTCAGTAATTTGTCCAGCTTTTAAAAGCTCATTGACCAAGGAATGGTCGGTGGTTAATTGCTGATATTTCCCATCACGTATGAGACCAATTCGTGAATCTCCCAGGTGAGCATAGAGGGCCGCTTCATTAACGACTGCAACCGCCTCAATAGTAGTGCCCATCCCACGAAACGACTCTTCTTTTCCAAGCTCGTGGACTTTCTGATTCTCTTGCTCGATCATCTCAATCATCCAATCACGGATCTCACTCAGATCTATAAAATCAGTTTCTTCCCAGGCTTTACCTAAGTCTGTCACAGTCAACTCGCTAGCAATATTACCAGCACGATGCCCCCCCATACCATCTGCTAGTATGATGAGGAGAGACTCTGATTTATTATAAAATTGACCAATGTAATCCTGATTATCAGACCGCTTACGTCCAATGTCAGTTCTTAAAGCAGTTTCCATTTATCTGTTTAACTGTCCTTTCACGCTAATACGTACGCTTGATTTGGGCGATGAAAAATCCGTCTGTCTGAAACAATTCGGGGGTGATGGTGATACACCCTTCCGAAATAATTGATTCTTGCTCATGTTCCAGCTTTACCTGCTCAAAGTTGGGGTGATTGGCTAAAAATTTCTCAATCACAACCTGATTTTCTTCCCTAAAAATAGTGCAAGTGCTGTAGGTAATTATACCATTTTTTCTGAGCGTTTGACAAACACTCTCTAGGATCTCTAGTTGAACTGCCTGCAGGCTAGCAAAATCTTTAATTTCTTTAGTGTATTTAATATCAGGTTTGCGGCGCATAAGTCCCATGCCAGAACAGGGAGCATCAACTAAGATTTTGTCAAATGTATCTTGATCGAAAAACTCATGAACCTTTCTAGCATCAAGTTTCTGAGCACTTATCTTAGCTGCTAGGCCAAGCCTTTGGGCATTTTCACGGATCAAATCCAACTTATGATCATAGAGGTCTAAAGCTGTTATATGGCCTGTGGTTAAATAAGAGGCCATATGACTGGTCTTGCCTCCCGGAGCTGCACAGGCATCTAGAATATTTTCATCTCCCTGTATATTTAGAGTCGGTGCGACTAATTGACTGGACTCATCTTGAATGGTTATTAAACCCTCTTTAAAAGCAGCGGTTCCGGCAAAATAACCAGTCTCTTTGATAAGTCCAACTGGCGAAATCTCAGATGGCTTTGCTTTCATTTGCTCCAAGAGGGATTGGAGCTGATTGGGATCAGTCACACGAGCACTAGCTTTATTTCGAGTGAGTAGACTTTCAAATATTTTAAGCGCACGCTCTTCACCATACTGGCTGATCATTTTTTTGACCAACCAAACAGGAAGAGAATACTGAACCGAATAACGTTTGTTTTTACGCTTAATCTGAGCTGGATCTGGTAATTCTTTCTGTGTTATCTTGCGCAAAACAGCATTGACCAGCTTATCAGCCCCTGTCTTACTTCTCTCCTTGGCCAAATCAACTGCCTGATTGACTACAGCATGATCTGGTAGGCGATCCAGGAATTCTAACTGGTAAAGGCTGAGCATCAATAGGATATAGATCCAAGGTTCCAACTTATCCCTATCGTCAATATAGTGGGCTAGCTGCCACTCCAGAGTGATCTTTCTTGCAACTGTTCCATAGACAATCTCCGTTGCTAGCCCTTTATCCTGGTCAGATAGATGATTAGCTCCCAGTACACGGTTCAGAGCAATATTAGAGTAGGCACCTTTGTTAAAAACTTCTTCTAAGACCGCTAGAGCAGCTGAGCGTGCTGTTTTTAGAGTATTATTGACCAAGCTGATCACCTACTTCAAGCTGGCGGCCAACTCCATTAAGAAAATCACCGATAGCCATCTTGGGCTTTCCAGCGGGTTGAACAGTTTTTAAAGATAGGGCTCCTTGTCCTGTGGCAACAATGAGCGCCTTTCTTGTCTTCTCGATAATTTGACCGGGTTCCCCTTGTCCTTCAGCTTCCACAGCCTCATAGATTTTAAAGCGTTGTCCCTTCAAAAGGGTGTGAGCTACCGGCCATGGATACATCCCTCGTATATGGTTAAAGAGTTCACGAGCTGATTTATTCCAATCTAAGCGTTCTTGTTCTGGAGTAATATTGGGCGAGAAGCTAACTTTGTTGGGATCTTGAGGGATGGGGGCTAGTTTTCCTTCCAGATAATCCGGTAGGGTTTCAAGTAAAAGATCACGTCCTAAAATAGCTAGTTTATCAAATAGGGTGCCAACATTATCCGTATCTGTAATCTTTAGACTAGCCTGCTGCACTATATCACCAGCATCCATCTCCTTGACCATCTCCATGATCGTCACACCTGTTTTTTCATCTCCATTGATGAGGGCATAGTGAATAGGGGCACCGCCACGATAGTTGGGAAGAAGTGAAGCGTGGACATTGAGGGCAAAATCAACATTGTCTAATAACTGACTTGGTAGAAACTGCCCAAAAGCAGCAGTAATAATGCCGTCTGCTTTTAAGTTCATCAGTGCTGTAAGTTCTTCTGACCCTGATAATTTTTCAGGCTGATAAACAGGGAGATGATGGGATAGAGCTAATTCTTTTACAGGGGTTCTGCGAATTTCTTTTTTTCGGCCGACCGCTCGATCTGGTTGCGTGACCACAGCGACGATGTCATAGTTGTTATCTGCTAGCAGCCCATCTAATACAGTTGCCGCAAATACAGGGGTGCCCATAAAAATTAATCTTGTCATAATGTCCTATCCTCTTTTATACAAAGTTCTGTGGTTCTTGGTCGATAATTAAGCGTAAATCTTTATTATCCTTGTCTTGAGACAAGTCTAAAATCTGATTGAGGACAGCTTCCAATTTATCCTCGAATCGATATTTGATAATGATTTGATAGTGGTAAAGGTTATGAGTCCTTGCGATAGGTTTTGGCGTTGGGCCCAGGATCTTAATCTGATCACTCAATTGTTCTTTAAGCAGTTTAACCAAGGCAAAAGACTTCTTGATAACCGCTTCCTCATTTTTATGTGATAAGGTCAAGCCAATTGTGTAATAATAAGGCGGATAAGCTAATTGCTTGCGCACTTTCATCTCGTAAGCATAAAAAGCTTCATAGTCCTGTGCTTTGGCTAGTTTAATCGCATAATTGTTAGGATTATAGGTTTGAATTAAAACCTCACCCTCTTTTTCTGCTCGGCCTGCTCGGCCTGCCACTTGTGTCAATAGCTGAAAGGTTCTCTCAGCAGATCGAAAGTCAGGGAGATTCAGTGAGGTATCTGCATTGAGAACACCTACTAGGGTGACATTAGGAAAATCCAGTCCCTTGGCAATCATTTGCGTTCCAAGGAGTATGTCTGCTTCACCACGTCCAAAGATCTCAAGAATCCTTTCGTGTGCTCCCTTCTTACGGGTAGTGTCGACGTCCATGCGAAGAATACGTGCTTCAGGTAAAAGCTCAGCTAGCTCATCATAGGCTTTTTGGGTACCTGTTCCGTAGTAGCGAATACTTCTACTCTCACAATTAGGACAGGTATGGGGAATTCCCTTTTGAAAACCACAGTAATGACAGTTCATTGTCTTAGTATCCATATGCAGCGTCAATGAAATATCACAATTAGGACACTCATCCACATAACCACACTCACGACACATGATGAAGCTAGAAAAGCCCCGACGATTCAGCATAAGGACTGTCTGCTCTCCTTTTGGCAAACGATCCCTAATCTTTTCTAATAAGATTGGAGTGAAATTAGACGTCTCCTGCTGACCCAAGTAATCTCTAAAATCAACAATATCTACCTTTGGAATTTTTGCAAGAGGGTTAGCCCGCTGAGTCAACTGGATGAAATGATAAACATCCCGGCTAGCTCTGGCTCGACTTTCAATGCTTGGTGTTGCCGAACCTAAGACTAGGACAGCCTTGTGATATTTGGAGCGAATAAGGGCTACTTCTCGAGCATGATAGCGAGGATTTGATTCCTGCTTATAGGTTGCCTCATGCTCCTCATCAATAATGATAGCCCCGATATTCTCCAAGGGGCTAAATATAGCTGAGCGTGCTCCCACTACAACCCTGGCTTGGCCAGATCGAATTTTACGCCACTCATCATACTTTTCCCCATCTGACAATCCAGAATGCATAATGGCAACCTGCTCACCAAACCGTGAAATGAAACGATTTGTCATTTGAGGAGTCAACGAAATCTCTGGAACCAAGACAATCGCCGTTTTTCCCATCTTAAGAACACGGTCGATGATATGGAGGTAAACCTCAGTCTTACCAGATCCTGTGATACCTTCTAAGAGGTAAGGTTTGTTATCCTGACCAATAGCAGAAGTAATCATCTCAACGGCTTGTTTTTGCTCATCATTTAGTTTGAGAAAATCCGTTTTTATTACCTTATCAAAATGCTCCTGACTCCGATTGACCTGAACTTCTTTAATTTTAAGCGCCCCTTGCTCAATAAAAAAATTCACCTGATCACGTGAAAAATCTTTCAATAGATCAGACAACAGATGCTTTTGGGGATGCTGCTGTAAAAAATCCTTTAGCTGCTGGCGACGCTTTGCCCGCTTAGAACACTCCACGGTTTCTAAAACTTCTGGAACAGACTGGACATACTTAAGTGTCTTGATCGTCTTCTTATCCTTGGCCTGATAAGTCGCCTTGATTTGACCACTTCTGACCAACTGAGCTACTCTAGGAGCTAGGTTGGTTGGCAATGATGAATCTGTTACCTGATCTTTGTTACCAAAGATAACCTGGCGGTCATCTTGAGACAAATCTGGTGTCGGCAGCAATAGCCGATTATAGTTAGAATTAAGAAGGCTAGGAATCATAGACTTTAAAATGGTGATCTTATAAGCAAAGACACTGTGGCGCATCTGATCAGCTAGAGAGAGCTGCTCCTGGTTGAGAACAGGTTCAAAATCCAAAACAGTCTCAATCACTTTCAATCCATCCACCTGTCCTTTTGCAAGACCAACTACAAATCCCTGTAGAAGGCGGTTGTTCTTTCCAAAAGGGACATGGACACGACTTCCCAAGTTAATCAGTCCTTGTAAATCATCAGGGACAGAATAAGAATAAGGCTTATCCGTCTGCATTAAGGGAATATCCACAATAATTTGTGCAACAAGGTCCATAAATACCTCCTTTCCTCTGCAAAAATTTATCTAAAAATTAAGCAAGAGTCTGGGACAAAAGTCCAGACTCTTTAGTAATTGTTCTAAATTTATCAGACTGACGCAAGAGTTAAAAATTAGCTTTGTCAGTTTAGACAACTAAATCTTCCCCTCTACTTTGTAACAGGGTACTTTTTAGATTTGAGGCAACTAGCTTAAAAACACTGGACTTTTAAGTGCTGTACAAGGGATACCAGCTAATTAATCTAAGCGTATGCGAAGGTGAGCAACTTGTTCTATTCTCTTGCCTCGTATCTTTGTGAACAAGGCTGGTTTTAGATCTTTTCGCCCTCTTCTTCTTTTTCTTTAGCAATCTGCTCTTTAATCTTGCGCTCTTCTTCTTCTTTTGCAAGACGTTCCGCCTCAATGCGTGCCAATTCTGCTGCACGCTTAGCTTCTGGATCTGGGTGAATCGTTACATTACCAGATTCAATTTCTTCTAAGGCTTGAAGTGTTGTTTTTACAGATTTGAAATTTTGAGTAGCTTGGGCACCAGCTTCAAGCTCATGAGCACGCTTGGCTTGGAGCACACAGAGGGAATATTTTGATGGCACTTTGTCTAGCAATTTATCAATAGAAGGTTTCAACATCATAAGGCAATTCTCTTTTCTAACATTTATATATCTTTAATCATATCGTTGTAGCGGCCAATCACTCGATCAACTCGGAAATGTTCTGCTTCGATGATCCGCTTCACTCGCTCTGCAGCCAGAGGAACTTCATCGTTGACCACAGCATAGTCATACTCACGCATGAGGGCAATCTCTTCTTTGGCAACCTGGATACGCTGCGCAATGACCTCTTGACTATCAGTGCCACGACCAACTAGGCGGTCCCTAAGCTCTTCTAAATCTGGTGGTGTCAAAAAGATGAAAACACCATCAGGAACTTTTTTCTTAACTTGTAGAGCACCTTGGACCTCAATTTCGAGAAAGACATCAATTCCCTTATCCAATGTCTCATTAACATAGTTCAAGGGTGTTCCGTAGTAGTTGCCGACATATTCAGCATACTCCAGCATTTGACCTCGGCGAATAAGCTCCTCAAATTCCTCACGTGTGCGGAAGAAATAATCGACACCGTCAACCTCACCAGGGCGTTGAGAACGTGTTGTCATAGAAACAGAGTATTCAAACTTATGGTCAGGCGTTGAGAAGATCTCCTGACGCACTGTTCCTTTTCCTACTCCTGAAGGTCCAGAAAAAACAATCAGCAATCCACGTTCGGACATAAAGAACTCCTTTATCTAAGCGCATGTAAGGTTATTAACAGTTAAACGACCTCTCCCCTAGGAGGAAGACCACAACTATCATGTAAAACTTTACTTTTTAGTTTACCAAAATAGGTCTAGTTTATCAAGAGTTCCTCATTTTAACTTGGTTTCTTGACTAGTAAAAATAAGCAATATTTTTAACAGCTTCCTCCACAAAATGCACTAAATATTGTATAATAGGGAGGTCTGTATTCAGCCTACAAGCAGTTATATAAAGCAGCTTTAGAGATCTGCTGATCTATAAAATTCACTTAGCAGTCTCAGGTGCGCTGTTGTATTATAGTCTTAGATGAAGTGCTGCTAAGGACTCTATATCTTATATTGAAGGAGGGTTTCTATGAAACAGGTGTTTCTTTCTGCTAATAATCAACTCAACGAAATCGAAACATTCGAGCCTGGTGCTTGGATCAATCTGGTCAACCCTTCCCAGGAAGAGTCCGTCAGTCTAGCCGAACAATTCAACATTGATATCACAGACCTTCGTGCTCCTTTGGATGCTGAAGAAAGCTCGCGTATCAGTGTTGAGGATAACTACACCCTCATTATCGTGGATGTTCCTACTCAAGAAGATCGCAATGGCAAAAATTATTATGTCACTATCCCCTTAGGAATCATTGTTACCAACGATGTAGTTATCACCACTTGTCTGGAGCCGTTGCTGCTTTTTGATCACTTTTTTAACAATCGCATTCGTGGCTTTTACACTTTTATGAAGACCCGCTTTGTCTTTCAATTACTCTACCGCAATGCTGAGCTCTTTTTGACCGCCTTGCGTTCGATCGATCGGCAGAGTGACCGTATTGAAGCCCAGTTGGAAGGGGCAACGAGAAATGAACAACTCATCGATATGATGGAGCTGGAAAAGTCCATCATCTATTTGAAGGCTTCGCTAAAAATCAATGAACGAATTGTTAAGAAACTGACCGGTAATGCTTCTAGCTTAAAGAAATATGTGGACGATGAAGATCTCCTGGAGGATACGCTTATTGAGACCCAACAGGCGATTGAGATGGCTAGCATCTATGAAAACGTCCTCAACGTCATGACCGAGACATCTGCTTCTATTATCTCCAATAATCAGAACTCGATTATGAAAACTTTGGCTCTCATGACCATGGCTCTCGATATCCCAACTGTTATCTTCTCTGCCTATGGCATGAACTTTAAAAACAACTCGATGCCCTTAAACGGTCTTGAACATGCTTTTTGGTATATCGTTTTAATCGCTTCAGTCCTCAGCTTGACCATCGTTATTTATTTCATCAGAAAACGCTGGTTTTAATTACATTATCAAAGGAAATCACATATGGATTTACAAAAACTGACCAAAAAAAATCAGGAATTTATAAAAATTGCCAGTCATCAATTAAGTCAAGATGGCAAAACTCCCGAAGAAATTGATGCTATCCTCTCTGACATTGTTCCAACCATCACGGAGCATCAAAAACAGGGGATGACCGCTCGCCAAATTTACGGTGCTCCGACTATTTGGGCTAAAAGCTTCACATCATCAGAAGAGACAAGCTCAAAAGAAGTGTCTCAAGATTCCGAAACCAATAAAAATCCTTGGTTGATGTGGATGGATAGCAGCTTGTTGATCTTTTCACTCTTTTCGCTTTTCTATGGACTGATCGGCATGATCAGCAGCCGTAGTACTTATCCTTATGGCTTTTTGACAACTATTATTATCTCCTTATCAGGTGGAGCTGCCTTCTATGCTCTGTATCATTTTATCTACCGCCATATGGGCAAGCCTAAATCTGAACGGCCTAAGTTCATAAAATCTGCTCTATATCTCGCTGGCTTTTTATTGATTTGGATCCTCTTTGTCTCTATCGCTAGCTTTGTTCCTAAAGCTATCAATCCTGTACTTGCGCCACTTCCTATGATGATTATCGGTGGTATAGCTTTGGCAGGTGAACTTTGCCTCAAAAAACGTTACAATATTCAAAGTGCTTTGGCTTCAGCACCAATCACACCACGAAATAATTAGTAATTATAAGACAACAGGGTTTAGATCATCTGGTCTAAACCCTATTGCTATTGATATGTCATTAGATTTCTTATCCCAAAAGATTGGAGTTTTTATTATGAGACGTTTTTCACTCGGGACTATTCTCCTTAGCCTATTGGCTCTTTATTTTATTATGATAGCCTTTATCCCAAATCTTTCTGACTTCCTCAATTTTAATCTGATTGCTATGGCCTTTTTCTTCTTTTTGGCCTGGCAGCAAAAGAGTTTTATTCCTGGTGCGATTGGATTAGCTATACTATCCAATTACCTGCATGATCTTGCACACCTCAACTACTCCAAAACCTCTTTATTTGTTGGAATCGTTCTAATCGGAGTAGTACTCAATCATCTGTTTAGGCCCTCATTAGGCAAGTACCGTAAGATTTATTCTGAAGAATTTAAAGACTATCAGGCCTCCCACCACTATGATCATGAAAGAGAAGCATCCGCCCGCTCATTTTTCTCAGAAGATCATGTCCATGTTAGCTCACAAAACCTTGATATCGTTTACGTTGAAGCAAATTTTGGTGAGTCAACAATCGACTTAAGGCAGGCACAATTTATGACTAACCGACCTGAAATTAAAGTGCATGTCAGTTTTGGATCTGCTAAAATTCGTATTCCTGAACACTGGGAAGTTGTTCCAAAAAATTTTAGTAAAACGTTTGCTGAATTTAAAAATATCCGTCCTCATTCCGCTGACTCAAAGGGAGATATTCAAACCATTATCCTCTCTGGCAGTATCTTTTGTGGAGAGTTAGATATTTATCATTAGTAAGTCTGGGCTTGTTCCAGACTCATTTATTTGATATAGCTTACAAGACTAGGTTTTATCATAAAAAACCTTAGCCAGTCATTCCCGGACTAATAAAAAAGCCCTCGAGGGCTTTTTTATTAGTCTTCGTTTACAAACGGCATAAGTGCCATTACACGAGCACGTTTGATTGCCGCTGTTACTTTACGTTGGTTTTTAGCTGACGTACCAGTTACGCGACGTGGAAGAATTTTTCCACGTTCTGATACGAAACGACTGAGTAATTCAGTATCTTTGTAATCAACGTATTCAATTTTGTTAGCTGCGATGTAGTCAACTTTTTTACGGCGTTTGAATCCGCCACGACGTTGTTGAGCCATGTCTTTTCTCCTTTATAGTTTAGTCATTATCCAAGATAGCTTAGAATGGTAGATCGTCGTCTGAAATATCTACTGGATTTGATGCTCCAAAGGGACTGTCATCACGACCAAAATCTGGTGTTGATGCAGCTTCTTGTCTGCTATCTCCACCAAAATTGGAAGCAACAGGAGTGCCAGGACCACCAAATGATCCACCAGCACTGTTTTCACGCGCTGCACGACTTTCTAGCAGTTGGAAATTATCCGCAACCACCTCAGTCACGTAGACACGCTGCCCTTGCTGATTCTCATAATTACGAGTTTGAATACGGCCAGTAATCCCAATCAGAGCACCCTTCTTAGCCCAATTCGCTAAGTTTTCAGCTTGCTGACGCCAAATAACACAGTTGATGAAATCGGCTTCACGCTCCCCATTTTGGTTTTTAAAATTACGATTAACAGCTAGGCTGAACGTCGCAACTGCTTGATTGGACGGGGTATATCGAAGTTCCGCATCACGAGTCATGCGGCCGACAAGTACGACATTGTTAATCATAGTCTACCTTCTTAGTCTACTGTTCTTGCATTAAGCGTCAAGCTTAACGATCATGTGACGAAGAATGTCACCGTTGATTTTTGATAGGCGGTCAAACTCGTTAAGAGCATGAGCATTATCGGATTCAACGTTAACGATATGGTAAAGCCCTTCTGTGAAATCTTGGATTTCATAGGCCAAGCGACGTTTTTCCCAATCTTTTGATTCAACAACAGTTGCACCATTGTCAGTCAAAATAGAGTCAAAGCGTGCTACCAAAGCGTTTTTAGCTTCTTCTTCAATGTTTGGACGAATGATATAAAGAATTTCGTATTTAGCCATTGATATTTCTCCTCCTTTTGGACTAATGCCTACTAGTCTTTGCTAGCAGGAAGTGAGGGATACTCACAAGATATTATATTACTAGATTTCAATAGATTTTGCAAGAATTTTATTGTCTTAAAATAGCTTGGAACTTATATTTTTAGATGAAACTTGGCATATAAAAAGAGGATCAGCTCAGATCCCTTTTATTTAATTGATAGAGAGTCTTTGAAACTGACTTTTAAGATTGTACAAGATAAATGGCATAGATGATCCAGACAATCGTCACGATTTTTGTACTTGTTGATAAAATCAATTTAAGTTTGGCGTTATTCGTTTTTTTTATTATCATTTCAGCCAGAATAATGAGGATGAGCCAAAAGATAGCCAGAAATAAATAGGGCAAGCTAGCAACCTCCTTTTATATCCTTTAGTGTTGGTTATCATTTTACTCTTTGAAGCCAGCTTGAACAAGGGATTTCGATGGATTGTAAGACAGCGACACTAAAATGATAGAGGCTAGACACGCTAGAAAATTTTCTGACTATTAGAGGTTGGGATTTCCTAAATTGCCCATTATTATACAGCACATGTCTATCTTATTTATAGGAAGCTTGAGAGGGGCGCTGAGCCACGCCCCTTAATCTAGGATAGATAAAAAAATAGGCTATGACTCGTGCACACTCGAATCACAGCCTACTTTGTATCTTCGTTTGTCATTGGAACCACATCCTTTTATGATTCATAAGGAGCTAATAGATGATTAGATCTCCATTTTTATAGCGACTAGGATTTATTCTTAGCATGATGGATCACCTCATTTACAGCCATATATATTTTAACTGGTAGCACCACAACCAATTACATTGGAATCACTCCTTTAGCTATTTTATGCAACTGGTCTAGATTGGTCTCCATTTTTATAACGACTTATATCATACCTTAACATAAGCGCTACCTCCACTGAAAGGCTCTTAAACTCTTTAATCGACAATTAAAACTAGTAATCACCGTTTTTATACCTAGATGGTGTCAGTCTCATCATAAACATCACCTCAGCCTTAAGATTTCCTATTTTTTTGTAAAGTTGAGATTTCCTTGCCTACTGTCCAGACTGATCTCCGTTTTTATATCTAGAAAGATTTCGCCTAACCATGAGCTCGTCCTCCTTACTTACCTTTCCTTCTTTTCATGTTTATTATATTGCAAACGCTTTCATTTGTCAATGACTTTCTTCATTTTTTTATAAAAATTTTACTAGGTGAGCTAGAAAGCTTCTGATATAATCTAGTCATGGGTAAAAAACTTGATTTAAGAAATTATGGTATCCATATGTGGGATCCCAAGACTATAAAAGATTTTCGCCGAACTTTATTGGCTTGGTACGATCGCGAGAAAAGGGATCTCCCTTGGCGCAGAACCAAGGATCCTTATCCCATCTGGGTGTCAGAAATTATGCTTCAACAAACACAGGTTCAAACTGTTATCCCCTACTATGAGAGATTTCTAGAGTGGTTTCCAAGGATCATCGATCTGGCTAATGCGCCAGAAGATAAGCTCCTGAAAGCCTGGGAGGGGCTGGGATACTACTCTCGGGTACGGAATATGCAGGCGGCTGCCCAGCAAATCATGGAGAAATTTGATGGAGTATTTCCTGATACTTATGAGGGTATCGCTTCGCTCCAGGGTATCGGCCCTTACACAGCTGGTGCGATTTCCAGCATCGCCTTTGGCCTTCCCGAGCCCGCGGTTGATGGGAACGTTATGCGGGTTATGGCTAGATTATTTGAAGTCGATTATGATATTGGAGATCCTAAAAACAGGAAAATTTTCCAAGCTATTATGGAAAAGCTGATCGATCCTGAGCGACCTGGGGACTTTAATCAGGCTCTGATGGATTTGGGAACCGATATAGAATCTGCTAAAAATCCTCGTCCTGATGAAAGTCCTATTCGGAGTTTCAATGCAGCCTATTTGCATGGAAGCTATGATAAATACCCAGTCAAATTACCCAAGAAAAAACCTAAACCGATACAAATTCAAGCCTTCATCATCCGTAATCAAAAAGGAGAATTTCTTCTTGAAAAGCAAACCGATGGACGGCTCTTAGAAGGGTTTTGGACCTTTCCAATAAAAGAGACTGATTTCGTTGCTCAACAGCTCAATCTCTTTGAAAATGATGATGATGTTCATGTACTTGAAACCATTTCACAAAAGGCACTTTTCGAGGAAAC
Source organism: Streptococcus sp. ALY_211 (assembly GCF_058314555.1). Taxonomy (NCBI): domain Bacteria; kingdom Bacillati; phylum Bacillota; class Bacilli; order Lactobacillales; family Streptococcaceae; genus Streptococcus; species Streptococcus sp. ALY_211. Next base: position 24,229 of record NZ_JBZFUN010000006.1, read on the forward strand.
TTACCAGCTCAAGCCTGATTGGTCAGAGCAAGTGTTTCCCCTAGTTAAGCATACCTTTAGCCATCAAAAATGGCAGATCCAGCTTCAGCTAGGTCTTACTAGAAAGACTGAGCTAAAAGGTGAGCGAGAGCTTCGTTGGGTAGCCCCCGATGATTTTAATCAGTTTCCCATGGCTGCTCCCCAAAAGAAAATGATTGAGGCTTATGAGAAACATAGGCTATAAAATGCTATAATAGCCTTATATTGATATAAAAACACAAGTGCAGTTGGGTAGTCTGCACACAGTTACATCACCGTAGCTGTCAGTAACCTTCCCTCCGGTCGTCCCTTATCAAAATTTATTTTTTGGAGGGCTGGCATGAAAATGACAGTATTTTTTGACGGCGGTTTCTGGTTTGCTTTGATTGAATATCAGGATAAGCAGCTTGGCTACCAAGCCTTTCGCTATCCCTTTGGCAAGGAAGCCAAGGACAGCGATATTCTTGATTTTATCCATCTTCATTTGACCGAATGGATGCAAAAACAAGAAAGGCTGGGCTTAGTCAGTGATGAACCAGATACATCTCTTGTGCATAAATCCATCAATCCTAAGCGAATGCAAAGGGAAATCAGCAAACAGATGAAAGAACCTGTCCTATCTTCTAAGGCTCAGCAGACTTTGCAAGCCAGTCATGAACTGCTGAAACTGGAAAAGAAAGCTTCCAAGCGGCAAAAACGTCAAGAATATAAGGAAAGACAGTTTCAGCTTAAGCAGGAAAAACGCCGGCAAAAGAAAAAAGGACACTGATCGAATGTCCTAAATTTTAGAGTCCTATCATATTTTCTAATAGCTCAGTCTATTAGGATATGATAGGACTTTTTTTATGAGAAAATCTGCCTTTGATTTTGCTTCTTATCTAGTCTCTATATCAATCCATTATAGATCAGTCTTACTCTGATTTTTTAAACAGCTTGATAAGCTCCATGAGCTCATCAGCTATACTGAGGGAAGTGTAGACTGCCAGGATATAGAATAAATCTATTTTTGCCTTTGTCTCTAGTATGGTTAGAATAAGCATGATAATAATCCCTAGGGCTAATGACAATAATTCTGTTTTAAACTTCTTTTCATGATGATGATATATATACTCCTTTTTTGATCTGGATGAGTGGGGAACTTTTATCTGCCATTAATTATTTCATAATTTGTGCAGCAATTTTAAGTACAAGGTCAAAAAGGTGATTAGGGCTATGCCATTAAGCAGGTAGGATAAGGGAGAAAGTTCACCCAAAAAATTTCTAACTGTTAAGGCTATTAAAAATGGTAAAAGCAGCTTTGCTGTCAGATGTCTTTTATTTTTCATATCAATCTAAGGTTAAGGGGATATCTTTGACTCTTTTTCTCTTACTGTTATGCGATAAATTTAGTATACAACAATATTGGGACTGTGCATGCTAATACCCTGAACGGTCGTTTTTTATGCCTGAATGGTTCTTATTCCCTTAATCTTTATGCTATTGAGCCACTCAAAAAGCACCTGAGAAGGCTAACTTCTCAGGTGCTTGATTAGTCCTACCAAAAGAACTGATCATTTTGATTATTCTGCGACAACCAGCATAGACTTAATGGCTTTGCGATCTGCCATATCACGATAGGCTTGGTTGACATCATCTAGAGCGTAGGTATGAGTGAAGACTTTACCTGGGTTGATATTGCCATCAAGAACTTCTTTGAGCAGAATTTGCTTGTCATAGGTTGTGACTGATGCTGATCCACCGGCGATAGAAATGTTTTGGGCAAAGGTAGAGCCGATACGACGATCACCGTAGTGAGGAACGCCGACAGCTCCTATGCGACCGCCGTTATGAAGAACGCCTAGCGCTTGCTCTAAAGCACCTTCGGTACCGACGCACTCAAGGGCAACATCTGCACCACCACCAAGGATTTCACGTACTTTAGCTATTCCGTCTTCACCACGTTCAGCTACAATAGCTGTTGCACCTGATGAAAGGGCCATTTGCTGACGATCCTCGTGGCGACTCATCATAACGATCTGAGAGGCTCCGCGCATCTTAGCAGCAATGACTGCACATTGACCGACAGCGCCATCTCCGATGACGACGACACGGTCACCTGGCTTGACATCTGCTACACGTGCAGCGTGGTAACCGGTTGGCATGACATCGGCTAGGGTCAATAATGACTTGATCATGCCTTCTGAATAATCAGATGGCTGACCAGGTACTTTGATCAAGGCCCAATTAGCATAGTGGAAGCGAAGATATTCTGCTTGGAAGCCACCACCCCAGTTGGTTGGAGCTGGGTGGTTATCACAAGTCCCATCGAATCCTTGACGACAAGCATCACACTCCCCACAGCCATGAGTGAAAGGTACGATGACAAAGTCACCTGGCTTGACGTTGGTGACATCAGGTCCAACTTCATGAACAATACCTAGGGCTTCATGACCACCATTGATAGAGTGTTCTTTGCGATCATCGCCGTGCGAGTAAGACCAGAGGTCTGAGCCACATACACAGGCACGTACAATCTGGATAATAGCATCATCACTTTCTTTGAGGGTTGGCATTGGCAGATCTTCTACAATCATCTGTCCTGCTTTTTCAAAAATAGCTGTTTTCATCACAAACTCCTTTTATGGTTATCGTGTCGACATTATACCATATTTTTTATATTTTTCTGCGCAGCAAAAACGAGGCTTTCAAGCCTCGTTTGCTTAACCAATTTCAGCAAGAATTGATTTGATTTGATCTTTAGTGTGGACACCTGCCACTTGCTTAACCACTTGACCGTCTTTTTTGAAGAGAAGGGTTGGGATAGACATAATGCCGAATTGGCGGGCTGTCTCAGGATTGGCATCAACATCCATCTTGAGTACACGCAATTCACTGTCATCGTATTCGTCAGCTAACTGCTCAACGATTGGGGATTGCATCCGACAAGGACCACACCAGGTTGCCCAAAAATCTACGAGTACGACACCGTCTTGAGTGTCTTGTTCAAATGATTTATCAGTAACTGCTTCAACCATATAAAACTCCTTTTCTATAAGCCAGCAGTGCTGTACATGCACTGCATTTTTTTAATCTTGTAGAGATATTCTAACGTAAAAGAGGGGGCTTGCCAAATATTTGCTACGCATAATTCCTAAAGTAGCTTAAGACGATCAAACCCTGATTTGAGGAGGCTTAGGAAATCTCTTCACCAAGCTCATACTTTGTTTCTTTGAGTGCACGCTTGAGCGACCATTTCCATGGTTTGCCTTCAATCGTCACTTGATTTTTTTCAAGGTCAACAGTCGCTGATTGGACTCCTTTGACCGCTGAGAGTTTTTCTGTGACTGTTTTAGCACAGCCGTCGCATTTCATACCCTTGACGTTATAAACTTTAGACATTGCAATTCTCCTTTTTATTCATACTAGTTTACAAGAAGTCCAGACCTCAGCCTTGTCCTATATATCTCCAAATAGTGCCATAACTGGGCATAAAACTTATTGGCTAGACTAACTTGCTTTTATTTTGGTTACAGTTTTTTATATTTGAGTCGTAAACTATTAAGGACGACTGAAACCGAACTAAAGCTCATTGCTAAACCGGCTATCATAGGGTCTAGTAGGGGACCGCCAAATAGGTGAAGGACTCCCATAGCTACTGGAATGGCTAGGACATTGTAGATAAAAGCCCAAAAAAGATTTTCCTTAATAGTTTTAATGGTATGGGTACTAATCTCAAGAGCTCTAGGGACATCTGTCATATCAGGCTTCATCATGACTAGATCTGCTGATTCAATGGCAATATCACTGCCTGCACCCATCGCAATACCAAGATCTGCTGTAGCTAGAGCCGGAGCGTCATTGATGCCATCGCCAACCATGGCAACAATTTTACCATCTGCTTTTAAGTCGCTGATAGCTTGGGCTTTTTGATCAGGAAGTACCTGACTGATCACTTGATCAATGCCTGCCTTTTCAGCAATAGCTTTAGCAGTCTTTTCGTGGTCTCCTGTCAGCATGACCACAGTTAGTCCTTGCTCTTTGAGTTGTTTAACTGTCTCCAAACTGTCCGGCTTAAGCTGATCAGCAACACCTAGTAAGCCTAGTAACTGGCTATTACGTGCTATATAGATCGGGGTCTGACCAGACTGGGTGAGATGGTCCAAGTCTGTAAGAGAGTTATCCAAACTGATCCCCTCTTTGTCCATGAGGGCTTTATTTCCTACCCATAGCCAGTCATTCTCTATCTGGGCTTTCAGGCCAAAGCCTGCTAAATTTTCAAACTGTTCAACTGGTTTGAGCGCCAATTTAGCCTCTTTGGCCGCTTGAACAATCGCTTGGCTAATAGGGTGACTGGAGTCAGCTTCTAAGCTAGCTGCTAAAGCCAAGAGCTCTGTATCATCTAGGGTGGAGCTATAATTATAAGTAGCTACTAGAGATGGCTTCCCTTGAGTGAGGGTACCTGTCTTATCAAAGACAATGGTTTCTATCTTATGAGCTAGCTCCAGACTATCACCAGATTTAAAGAGAATTCCATGCTCAGCGGCTAGGCCAGTCCCTACCATAATAGCTGTTGGAGTCGCAAGTCCAAGAGCACATGGGCAGGCAATAACTAAAACGCTAACCGCTACAGTCAGTGCAAAGGTGAAGGATTCCCCACCGATAAAGAACCAGAGTAAGCCTGTGACTAAAGCTATGGTCATCACGATAGGTACAAAGATCCCTGACACTTGGTCTGCCAAGCGGGCAATGGGGGCTTTAGTCTCTTGAGCATCTTCAACTAGCTTGATGATTTGCGATAAAAGGGTATCCTTGCCCAGCTTATCCGCTCGAATATCTAGGCTTCCCTGGGCATTGATGGAACCACCATAGACCTGATCATCAACAGTTTTTTCAACTGGAATGGATTCTCCTGTCAGCATGGATTCATCCACTGATGACTGTCCAGAAAGGATCTGGCCATCTACTGGGATTTTCTCTCCAGGTTTAACACGGACAGTGTCCCCCAAGGCCACTTCTTCGATGGGTAAGGTGATTTCTTGACCGTCACGCAGGACGACAGCTTCTTTAGCTGAGAGATGGAGAAGCTTCTTAATCGCATCGGATGTCCGTCCTCGAGATAGGGTTTCAAAGAACTTACCTAAGGTAATCAGGGTCAAAATCACTGCAACTGACTCAAAATAGAGCTGGTGCATATGGTGATGATGCCCCAAGACGACATGATAGGCGCTATAAAGGCTGTAGCCAAAAGCTGCTGTCGTTGCGACAGCAACTAGGCTGTCCATGTTGGGATGTCCCTTGGTTAGAGATTTATAACCTGATCGGTAGAAGTGCCAACCTAGAATCATAACCGGTAAAGTAAGAATCAGCTGACTGGCAACAAAAGCTATTGGGTGGGCGGTATGGTTTAGGAATCCGGGAAGGGGGAGACCGACCATACTCCCCATTGAGATATACAGCAAGGGAAGGGTAAAGATAGCTGACCAGATCAAACGGGTCTTCATACCTGCCAGCCGTTGTAATTCCCGCTCTTCCTGACTCAGATCTTTCGTTTTATCAAAAATATGGGCTCGGTAACCCGAATCGGCAACTGCCTTTTCAATGGTTTCTGTACTGACTTGCGACTGATCATAGTTGACCGCCATCTTTTCCGTCGTCAAATTAACTGCACAGGATTCTACACCAGACAACTTATTGACAGCGCCTTCGACAGTGGCTGCACAGGCTGCACAGACCATGCCATCAATGACAAAGGTATCTTTTACCATAGTGTGTACTCCTTTTCTATTGGTGTTCGTGACAGAGGCATTGTCCCGGTATACAGTCGCACTGAACGGTTTCTTGGGGTACTTTGGTGTTCAGCAACTGTTGGAACTGTTGGAGATCTGCTTGTGTCATGGGGAGATCTGCTAGGATAGTATAGATTAAATCAGCTTGCTTGGTCAGGCATATCTTATCAAGCTCTGCCTTCACACGATTAAGGCTTGCTTCTCTTTCCGATACATCTGTACTGTAAAGATAGCGCCGCCCGTCTCGGCGTGTCTTGACAACACCCTTTTCAACCAAGCGCCCTAACAGGGTCTTAACTGTTGATTCTGTCCAGGCTAGCTTTTGTAAAAGTATCGCCATAATATCCTGACTGCCAATTTCTCCTTGGGTCCAGATCACCCGCATAACTTCCCATTCACTACTAGTAATCATAGCTCCTCCTTTCACTGCTTGACTGTCACAATGACTTCTTATTTACGTTTGTAAATATATTATATTCTTTTGATCTACATTTGTAAATAAAAACTTTTAGTTTTTTTCTTAGTATAAAAATTAAAACCACCAGTTCTGAAAACTGGTGGTTTTAATTGATCCATCTTAGTCTTTGCGCTCAAGTTCTCTCAGCATCTGATCAATCTTATTGCCGTAGGCAATAGATTCGTCCTTGATAAAGGTTAAATCTGGTATCTTATACATTTGGAGATTTTTCCCCAGTTCACGCTTGATGGTCCCTGTCGCTTTTTCAAGACCTTCTTGAGCCTTTTTATTAACCGAGGCTAGATCACTGCGAACAGTATAGTAGACCTTGGCAAGCGATAAATCTCCAAGCATTTGGACATCCGTAATCGTGACATCCTGTACTCGAGGATCACGTACCTTTAGTTGAAGGATTTCATTGACCTCACGCTTGATTTCCATACCGACACGATCAATACGAAATGAATTTGCCATGCAAGGCTCCTTTCTTTAGACTGCCTTGAGTATCAGCGTTTGATTTCTTCCATGATGTAGGCTTCGATAGTATCATCTACCTTAATATCATTGTAGCCATCAATCATGAGACCACCTTCTTGAGCATTACCGATCTCTTTGACATCATCTTTGAAGTGACGCAAGCTGGCTAAATTACCATCATAGATAACAACACCGTCTCTGATCACACGGACGCTTGAGTCGCGGGTGATCTTACCATTTGTGACTAAGAATCCACCAATGGTACCGACTTTTGAAACCTTGAAGGTCTCACGAATAAGCGCTTCTCCAAGAATTTTTTCTTGATATTCTGGATCCAGCATTCCCTTCATAGCATCTTCAATTTCTTCAATAACCTTGTAGATAATGCTGTGGAGACGGATTTCGACTTCATCAGATTCCGCTTGGATACGGGCTTGTGGAGTAGGGCGGACGTTAAAGCCAATGACAATAGCATCAGATGCTTCTGCCAGAGTAATATCTGATTCATTGATAGCACCAACAGCCGAATGGACAATGGTTACCTTAGCTCCTTCAACCTCAATCTTTTGAAGAGAGGTTGCCAAGGCTTCAACAGATCCCTGCACATCAGCCTTGATGATGACATTAACAGACTTAACCTCACTATCCTTAAGGGTGTCAAAGAGGTTGTCCAAGCTGACACGGTGAGTGATTTGACGTTGTTTGAGCAGAGCTCGTTTGGCACGCTCTTCACCAGCTGCACGTGCGGCTTTTTCGTCTTCATAGACAGCAAAGTGGTCACCAGCCATAGGCGCTTCATTTAATCCTGTGATAGAAACTGGTGTAGAAGGTTCTGCTACCTTAACACGACGACCGAGGTCATTGGTCATAGCACGGACACGTCCAAATGTATTCCCAACAACAATAGGATCTTGGACATTCAGTGTTCCTTGTTGTACAAGGAGAGTCGCTACAGCACCCTTTCCTTTATCCAGACGTGCTTCGATTACCGTACCGATGGCACGCACCGTTGGATCAGCCTTGAGTTCCTCAACTTCAGCTACTAAAAGTACCGTTTCTAATAATTCATCAATATTTTTACCAAACTTGGCAGAAATCTCAACGAATTCAGAATCGCCGCCCCAAGCTGTTGAAATGACACCATGTTCAGCCAACTCACCAATGACACGCTCTGGGTTTGCCCCTGGTTTATCAATTTTATTGATCGCAACGATAATAGGCACACCAGCAGCTTTAGAGTGGTTAATGGCTTCGATAGTCTGTGGCATAACACCATCATCAGCTGCCACGATTAAGATCGTAATATCTGTGACAGAGGCACCGCGTGCACGCATACTTGTAAAGGCTGCGTGACCCGGTGTATCTAGGAAGGTGATTTTCTTACCATTTTCTTCAATTTGATAGGCACCGATATGCTGAGTGATTCCTCCAGCCTCACCAGTAGCCACTCGAGAATTACGAAGGGTATCCAGAAGGGTTGTCTTACCATGGTCAACGTGACCCATAATCGTCACGACAGGGGCACGCTCAACCATATTTTCTTCATGGAGGTAGCCTTCGTCTGCGAAGAAACGCTCAATATCCGCATTGTCCACTTCAACTTTTTTCTTAGGATTAATCCCATAATCAACCATCAAGAGTTCGATGGTATCGCCGTCTAGACTTTGATTTTGAGTGGCCATGACTCCCATCATAAAGAGTTTCTTGACGATTTCAGCTGGTTCACGCTTGATACGTTTTGCAATATCTGCAACCGTCATTCCTTCTGTATATTCAAATTCCTTTGGAAGCTCGTGGAATTTACGTTCAGTTACTGGTTTCGTAGCTTCGTTATGGCGATTATTTTTATTTTTCTTATTCTTTTTAGTGTTATTCCAGTTACTATTTCTTTGATTTCTCACTTGGCTTTGATTATTCCACTTTTTATTTCTAGCTTGCTTTGGTCCATCTTCATTCTTATCTGAAAAATCACGAGACTTTTCAGAGCGGTTCCCCTTTTTACGACGATTATCCTTGGCCGGAGCTGGTTGACTTGTAATTGCAGCTGGAGCAGGAGAGGGTGAAGCCACATCGACAGCTGGGTTATCTTTAACTTCTTGCTCAGCCTTTTTCTTGTTATTTTGACGGTTTTCTTGGGCCTTTTTGGCTTCTTGAGCCTTACGCTCTTGCTCCTGACGGAAACGATTTTCGCTTTCACGGGAATACTGCGCATTTTGTTCGGCTTTTAAAGCGGCAGCTCTTGCCTTGAAATCGATACGTGGACCTTGTTGCTGGTTGCGATTTGCTCCTCTTTGATCATTATTTCGCTGACGATTCGCTGGACGGTTATCCTCATGGCGACGCTTGCGGTTTTTACCTTGACCATCACGCTTGTTTTGGTTTTGACGACGTTCCGCTTCGGCTTTGGCTTTGGCTTCACGTTCTGCTTTAAAATTGCGAATTTTTGGTTTAGAGGGAGCTTGCGCACTTGTTGCATTAGAACTTGAAACCTCTTTTTGAGGTTCCACAGTCTTGGCTTTTTGTGGAGCTACTTCTGTTTTAGCTTGAGGAGCTGGTGCTTTTTGTGAAAAGCTATCCGTCAAACGTTTTGCGTCCGCTTCCTCAAGGCTAGATGCATGGCTCTTGACAGCCAAGCCCAGACTCTTAGCCTGTTCAACAACTTCTTTACTTGGTTTGCCGACTTCTTTGGCAATTTCATACAATCTTTTTTTAGACAAATCTTGTCCTCCTATCCTTTAATCCATAAGAGTCCTCATTTTCTTTGCAAATCCAGTGTCCGTCACAGCCAAGACCTTACGGGCTCGACCAATGGCGCCACTTAATTCCAGTGTTGTAAACACTGTGGAGACTTCTATATCATAATAGTGACATTTATCAGTTATTTTTTTTGTCAGGTTAGAAGCGGCATCATCAGCTAGAAAGACTAGCTTGGCTTTATGGGTTTGCACAGCCTTTAGTACAAAGTCTTCACCAGATGTTACTGCTCCTGCTCGTTGAGCGATACCTAATAAATTGGATAATTTTTCGTGATTATTCAAGACCGAGCTCTCTTCTTTTTAGCTTATGATCAACATAAGCAATCAATTCATCATAAAAATCCTCTGGGACGTCCATGGAAAAGCTATGATTAAAGACACGCTTTTTCTTAGCTAGCTGGGCTTCTTCATTATCCAATTTGATGTAGGCGCCTCGCCCATTTTTTTTACCAGTCGGATCGATAAATATCTCACCGTCTTTATTTTTAACAATGCGAAGTAAGTCCCGCTTATCGATCAATTCACCTGATACAACTGATTTTCTCAAAGGTATTTTTCTTGTTTTAGCCATCAAACACCTTCCTTTATTAGGCTTACTCTTGGTCGTCAGTTTCAGCTGCCACATCTGAGGCATTTGCTGTTTCGACGATGGTTTCTCTTTCTAGCTCTTCTTCCATTGCTTCATACTCGCTAGCTGACTTAATGTCAATGCGATAGCCAGTCAGATGAGCAGCCAGACGGACGTTTTGTCCACGACGTCCGATAGCTAGTGATAACTTACTATCAGGCACGACGACTGTCGCATGCTTACTGTTTTCATCATCAAAGATCACATAATCCACTTCGGCAGGCGCAATAGCATTGTAGATGAATTCTGCCGGATCTTCTACCCATTGGATAACGTCGATATTTTCTTCGACTGGAATCTCAAGACCCGTTCTACTGTCTATACGCATAGGGTGGAACTTGCTCACAACTTTCTTGATATTAGCCCCGCCACGACCGACAATCGTACCAATGGCATCTACATTAGGATTATGACTGCGAACAGCTACCTTGGTACGATCGCCTGCTTCACGAGAGACACTCATGATCTCGACAGTACCATCGAAAACTTCAGGGATTTCTTGCTCCATAATGCGTTTTATGAATTGAGGATGGCTGCGGCTCACGAATACATTGACACCTCTAGGGTTATTTTCCACCTTGTAGACATAAACTTCGATACGGTCATGTGATTTAAAGGATTCACCTGGAATTTGATCCTGATGAGATAACTGGGCTTCGATAGAGCCAAGATTGACGTAGATGAAGCGCTGGTCAAAACGCTCAACCGTACCTGTCATGATCTCACCTTCATGCTCTTTGTACTCGTTATAAGTAACTTCACGCATCTGACGGCGCATTTTTTCCATAATTGTTTGTTTAGCTGATTGGGCCGCTACACGACCAAACTCTTTGACTGGCTCCTCGAAGCGAATCTTGTCTCCAAGTTCATAAGCAGAGCTGATTTTCAAAGCTTCTGATAGGCTGATTTCAAGACGGCTGTCAAATACCTCTTCAACAACTTCTCGTACACTGTAAACTTGAAAGTCCCCAGTGTTTTCATTAAATTCCACTTCACAGCTTTCTGATTGGCCATAGCGACGCTTATAAGCTGATTTCAGGGATTCTGTTACAGCATCGATGATGTCATTTTTATCAATGTGTTTCTCTTCTTCCAAAATGCGGAAGGCTTCTAGCATTTCTTTGCTCATAGTGATTTTTTCTTTCCTTAAAGGAAAGCCTTGTGTCCTTTCTAATTCTTAGACTTACTGAGAGGTTAGGCCCTTTCAGATACCACATTCATATCAACGCTACAGCTTGACTGCCATACGCGCCTTGGCAACGGTCTGATAGGGAATCTCAACTGTTTTTTGTCTTGTCTTATCTTTATAGCTAAGGGTCAACGTTTCACCGTCAAAGGCAAGCAAGTCTCCCTCAAAGGTTTTTACCTTGTCAATCGCCTTGTAAAGACTGACATTGATATAAGAACCAACAGCCGCTTCTAAACTTTCAGCTGTCTTGAGTGGACGTTCTAAGCCAGGGCTCGAAATTTCTAGCATGTACTGATCTGGAAAAGGGTCTGGATCGATAGTGTCCAGAAGGGGACTAATAATGTCTGTCAACTCTGCTGTATCTTCTACCGTAATTCCTCCAGGCTTGTCGACTAAAATTGAGAGCACATAATCTCCCCCTAATTTCTCATAGACAAGGTCGACTAATTCAAAGGGTTCAGGAATAACAGGAGCGACTACATCTGTAACAATATCTGGAATCGAATGACTACTGATAATAATTACCTCAACTTCCTAGTTCTTATAAGAAAACAAGTTGCATACACATTAAGAGGCGAAGTTACCACTTCGCCTCCTTTTCGATATGTCTTACTCTTTAGATAGTATAGCAAAAAGTATCAGGATATGCAAGAAAGATTGTCAATAACCATCATTACGCTTATCCTTGACGTTATTTGTCTAGCATTTTGGATTCATGCTCAACACTTGTATCAAAAAAGATAAGGAGAGGAGGGGATTCGAACCCCCGAGCCCCGTTAAGGACTACACGCTTTCCAAGCGTGCGCACTCGGCCACTATGCGACCTCTCCATATTTGAGGGCAGGGACATCCCTTACCCAAAATTATTATTGAAATTTGGCTTCGACTCGGTAAATAACCTGACCCTTGTCTGAGAACTTTTTCTCATATTCTGTCATGATATTGCCCTGGTAGTCGCTAGCGTGCAAGTCTAACCAGACCTGTTTCAAAATCATACCATATTGTGAGAAACTTGCCAAGCTATATTCAAATAAACCTCTGTTATCCGTTTTAAAATGAATCTCTCCCCCTTCTGGTAAAATCTGCTTGTAGGTATCCAGAAAGGTTTTGTAGGTCAAGCGACGCTTAGCGTGTTTTTTCTTAGGCCAAGGATCTGAGAAATTAAGATAGAGCAGATCTATCTCATGATTGTCAAAGTAATTGGTCAGGCTTGAGCCATCGACTCGCAAAAGACGAATATTGTTCAAATCACTTTCAAGGACCTTATCTAGAGCATAGCTGAGCACTGATAACTGAATATCAATGCCGATATAGTTGATTTCTGGATGAGCTGCTGCCATACCAGTGATAAAGGCTCCCTTGCCTGATCCAACTTCGATATGGATTGGGTTTGTATTGCCAAAAATCTCATGCCACTTGCCTTTAATGTCCTCTGGATTATCAATTACGATATGGCTGTTAGTGGCAAGATACTCTTCAGCTCCTTTGCGCTTTCGTACCCTCATTGACTTTCACCAACCATCTCACGGAACTTGCGCAGATCATAAATCTCTTGATTAACATGTTCCATATCATTCTCATCATAACATTTGAGGACTTGCATAAGAAAGGATAGCTGGCCATACCAAGCTATCTTGCTCATGACTAGATCATTTTTCTTATAGCCATAGTAGCTGAGCCATTCGTTCCAATGAGCATGAGGGATATAGTGGCTCAGAATATAGGCCACATCATACATGCGATCGGTCAATCTGACAGAGTCCCAATCAACCAAGTAAATGACACCTGTTGTCGTAATGACCCAGTTGCTATGACGCAGGTCTCCATGCACAATAGTCGCTTTGTCTCGGTCAAACTCTGGAAGATGAGTACGCAGATCATGAATGATAAATTGGATAAAAGAGTTAGCTCTAAGCTGCTCAGGAGCATTGTTTTCCCAATCAGCTAGCAGATCTATAGGCTTTTCCACACGATAATTGAGCTGAGATAATTGATTGACCAAGGGGCGTGAGCGGTGCATGCGCAGAAGGATATTAATAATCTGCTTACTGCTCATATCCTGCTTATTGAGAATACGGCCATTCAACCACTCTTGCGCACTCATCACATCACCATTTGCCATGCGCTTGGCCCATAAGAGCTGAGGAGCAATCTGCTCTTTTGCCAGAGCAGCAAGAATCGGAGTGGTATTCATTTTAACAAATACACGATTACCATTAGGATAGGTCCCTACATAGGCTTTTCCACTCTTTCCCCTTAAAGGTTTTAGGGTCAAATCTGATTCGTTGTTAGACACAGTAGCTCCTTTCTGGTATTTTCACTGATTGTTTTACTATTTTACTTGTTTTATGATAGCTCGTCAATGACCTTCTTTAGTTTATAAGGCAAGTAGACCTCAACTAAGAGAATACCAACTCCTAGTAACACGAGCAGGGCTTGCCAAGAGAAAGCAAAAAGTAGTAGACAGATCATCTCTAAGATCAAAACAGTGTAGAGAACACTACGTAGGACCTGTTTAAATTGCTTTTTTTTGTACTTGGTACCAACGGGAAATAGCTCGGTCGTATACTGATAATCGTAATGCTGATAAAGGCTCAGAAGCTGAAAGAGCAGTAAAAAATCAAACAAAACAGCCAACTCCGCTGCAATTAAAGGAGAAGCAACAAGCATTATGGCCAGCAAACTTAGGATTAGCAAACGTAAGCTCAGGCCAAAATAGTCACCACTGCGCAGATAAGCTCGTAAGAACAAATGCTTCCATAGGGTGGTTCTTGTCTTTGGAATGGGGTTAAGTAAGGGATCCAGGTAGGCCCTGCGCTTTATCTTGGTTGAAATCCCCTTTACTGTTGTAAAAAGGGCAAAAAATTTTAAAATAGACTGCTTGCGGCTATTTTCTAAATTTATCGCCTCTTCCCATTGCAAGTGATTGTCTGAAACCAGACGTCTTCCTTTGAAGTGAATAACGAGAGCCTTCAAGACCAGCATGAGCACAAGGCAAAGCATAAATTCAAACTTAGTCAATCCAAGGACTAAAAAGACTGGCATCAAGGCAAGATAAACGAGAACAAGCAGACTTCCCCAGATTAGAAAGGTCCGCCTTTTCGCTAATCTGACCTGTTCTAATATCTGCGCTTCCTTGGTTAAGATAAAGACCTGATCAGCCGGTTCCAAATAAGTAGCAATCCGACCCAGCCAAAGCAGGGTCAAACTAATGGTTACCAAACATAGATATACAGGGACATGATTGGTTGGAAAATGAGACAAGAGCTGCTGGTACTGAACCAGCAAAAAACCCAAAAATATCAGCAGTACCAGTGTAAAATGGTCATTAAAGACATAGCGGAGATACTTTAGACATTGCTGATGAAATTCAAAACGTCTTTGTGCAAATAATTCTTTCATCACTAGACCTCTTTAGTCAATGCCATATAAATATCATTCAAACTGGCGCTAGCTTGTCCAAAATCGTCTCTCAAATCTGCTAGGCTTCCCTGTGCTCTGACTTTTCCTTGGTGCAGGATCACAAAGCTATCACACATCCGTTCTGCTGCATCTAGGACATGTGTTGACATCAAGATTGCTGTTCCTTTTTGTTTGGCTTGATCAAGTAAATGTGTCAAATCATTGATCGCAATAGGATCGAGTCCCAAGAAAGGCTCATCTACAATCAATAATCTGGGGTTCACAATCAAGGCACAGATAATCATCACCTTTTGCTTCATTCCTTTGGAAAAATTCACTGGATACCACTCCAGTCTATCCGCTAGACGAAAGGTCTCCAAGAGGCCTTGGGCTCTTTGCATGGCCTGCTCGATAGGTATATCGTAAGACATAGCGACTACCTCTAGATGCTCCTTAAGTGTCAATTCTTCGTATAGACTTGGCGTTTCTGGGATATAACCTATCTTCTTACGGTAAGCTTCACTATCTTGGTCTAGGCTGAGCTCATCAATAGAAATATGGCCTTGATAAGGTCTCAAAAGGCCAATAATCTCCTTAATGGTTGTCGACTTACCTGCACCATTTAATCCGATGAGTCCAACTAGCTGTCCATCTGGAACGGCGAAGGTAACCTCTTTTAAGACAGGCAGATTGCGGTAACCACCTGTCATCTTGTCTATTTTTAGCATATCATTCTCTCTAAAATTTGATATAATCATTATAACAAAAATCTTAAAGAGATGGCCATTGTAACTAGTCTAGCTCTGTGCTATGCGCCACTCTGAAATCGAGGAGTTACCGTATGGATAATTGTATTTTTTGCCAGATTGTTGCTGGAGAAATTCCATCATCTAAAATTTATGAGGATGATCTTGTGATGGCCTTTTTAGATATATCACAGACTACCAAGGGGCATACCTTAGTCATCCCCAAAGCACATGTGCGTAATGTCCTGGATATGGACGAGGCTACTGCTGGTGATCTTTTCGCTCGCATTCCTAGGCTAGCACGCGCTGTTAAAGCAGCCACTAATGCCAAGGGTCTCAATATTCTTAACAATAATGAAGAGGCTGCTGGACAAACTGTTTATCATGCGCATATTCATCTTATTCCAAGATATGATGACACAGATGCTATTTCTATCCAATTCACTGAGCATGAACCTGATTTTGAAGCTCTCAATCAGCTAGCAACATTGATTAGTGAAGAGGTAATGCAATGAGACTAAAAAGTATATTAACTATTGGCCTTTTGGGCTACGGCGGCGTCAAAGCTGTCCAACACCGCAAAGAGCTAAGGGCTCAGTTTTCAGAGATCCAAGAAACTTTCCAGATTATTCAAAAGGATTGGCAAGCTATTCAAAAAAATACAGCGACTATTAAACAGCAGCTTGATCTTATCAATCATTATAAAGACGATCTTGATTATCAGACTAAGGTCTTTGGACAAGAAGCCAAGACTCGCTTGGCAAATATCCAGGAGCAAGTCAAAAAATGGCAAACTAATTAGGCAATTTCATTAAAGAGGCTGAGACAAAAGTTCTCAGCCTTATTTATATGGTCAATTTTATTTGCTAGGCGCAGTGGTTGGGAGTAAGACTTATTGGCTATGCCAACTTTAGTCTTACCCCTGCCCAGTTCATTAGGTGCTTTAGTACCAATGAACCACTGCTGATTGGCAGTCCTTATCTTGGGGCGCATTCTTATTTTCAAGCGCCCCTTAAACAGTCCACTGGACTGTTTAAGTACCATGCAAGTGATGACCTCCAAAGATCCAGTAGAGCTTTTTAATCGGGAAATAGAGCTTGCAAAGCAAGTGTCAAAATGCTCCAGTGGACTTTGGCAGTCTGGGGATAGACTGCCAAAGCCTGCCACCTAAAAATAAGAAAGTGGCAGAACTCCGAGTCCAAAAATAGGAAAGCGAGGTAAATAAAAACCGTGATTTTCTCACGGTTTACTGATTGAGTCCCACTCTCTTTATGGTGTTGCCGGGGCGCTAGGTGCTGCTCCAGAAGAAGGAACCGATGAAGCCGGCGCCTGACTACTTGGTGCTGGAGCTATGTAGGACTCAGATGGAGCACTATAAGATGGTGCTGTTTCACTGTAAGGGGTAACATTATCAGCACCACTCTGACTAGAACCCTCACTGCTTTGAGAGCTGGAACTACCGTAACTTCCGTATAATTCTTCGTACAAGACAGCATTGGTCTTCAAGCTGTCCTTAGTCACTAGGCTTAGTCCCAGTTGCTTTTTAATTCTATTTTGGATTTTAAGCAGGCCATCCAAGTCTGCCACTTGGTAGGATCCCCCATCAATCTCAGCATCTGATCCACGTAATTGATAGGTTTTAACATTTTTAATGGCCTGACGGTACTTCAAGAGGTTGTTAAGATTGTTACTGTTAAGCGAAATATCCGTCTTCATATTGGCACTGATGGCTTTGAGAATTTTTTGGTAATTTCCTACGCTAGATCCCATGTTGAGCAGTTTTTCGACCACTTTTTGGATAACTATACGCTGCCGCTCCTGACGTCCATAGTCCCCTTTAGGGTCATCATAGCGCATCCGCGAGTAAACTAAAGCTTGCTCCCCATTAATATGATGGGTTCCTGGTTCCACTTTAGCAGTGTGCTGAGGTTCGTTTTTTTCGATAGAGATTGGGAAATCAAACTCATTGGTTACTTTGATGCCACCAACAGCGTCAACTAAATCCACCAACCCTTGCATGTTGACTTGCATATAGTAATCAATATCAATGTCTAACAGGTTACCGATCCTACTCAACGCCTCTTTGGTCCCCCCGTTAGCATAGGCGGCATTGAGCTTGGCGTGTTCTTGTGTTCCTTCCTGATCTGATAAATCAACTAAGATATCACGCTCTAGACTGGTCATAGTTGTTTGCTTGGTCTTAGGATTAACGGTGACTAGGAGCATGGTATCACTGTTTCCCTCCCAGGTTTCTTTACGATGGGAGTCTCCAGTATCTACCCCCATGAGTAAGACTGAAAAAGGCTCTGACTCTTCAATAGCATTGCTGCTCTTACCAAACTGCTCGAATGTTTTAGCCAACTCAAAATTGGAGAAGTTGATAAAACTACCGCCATAAACTGCTATAGCAAGCATGGTAGTCACAACAATAGCAGTCAGCATCAAAAAAATTTTTCTTCCTAATTTCATATCATTCCTTACTTAATTGCATACTCATTTGATAGACATCTAAGGGCAAGCCCTCTTTACTTAAGATAGCCTTTTTTAGAAGCCGATCATATTCAAAACCGAATTTTTTGTAGAGATGAAGGGCAACCGTATTTCTAGCTTGGACAGTCAAACGTAAACCCACTAGGATACCACTTTCTAAAGCCCAATCTAGCATCACTTCCATGAGGAGATTTCCTAATCCCTGACCACGATAGTCTTGGTCCACTGCTAGAAAGACATCCCCAATTGCGCCAGATTCCTCAACAACATTAACGAGACCAACTACATGCTCATCTATCTTGGCAAGAAGACATAGACAGCCTAAAGATTCTGCACTTTGATTTAGAAATATTGTCATCTGCTCCACATCTAAGGAGGGGCCTTCTTTATAAATCAGGTCAGTCTCCTGGGTAAGTCTAGCTAGAAAGTCTACCAAGGCAGAAGCATCTCTAGAACTGGCTTCTTCAATAAGAACTTCTCGACTCGTCACTGATCTCCTCCAATAAGATTTGCGATCTAGCACCTGCAGGATGAAAGGAAACCTGACGTCCATTGTCTAGTCTATCTATGATGATTTGAAGGTAATCATCTGGCAAGCTGCTTTCCAGAACCTCTCCCCATTCTATAATAGTCACACCATCTGCAAAGAGAAACTCGTCAAGATCAATCGAATCAGGGTCATCACCAATACGGTAAACATCTAAATGATATAGTGGTAACTCACCTTCATATTCTCGCACGATCGTATAGGTAGGACTTTTTATCATTTGGTTAATGCCAAGACTTTTAGCAATACCTTTTGTCAATGTCGTCTTGCCAGATCCTAGCTCTCCTGTCAGTATAAGAACATCTCTTGGTTTAAGATGAGAGCCTATTTGGCGGCCAATCGCTATCAATTCCTCTTCGTTATGGCTATAAAACATGATCCCATTATACCAAAAAAGCTGAAACAGTTTCAATTTTTTTACTGGAGGTGCCTAAAGACTGGAAAATCTGAAAATTTCTTCATTAACAATACAAACAAAAAGCTGAGATAAAAATTCTCAGCTTTTTTCTATATTTGGTTAAGGTAGCTACAAAATCCTGAAAACTGCTTCTGTACAGTTTATGGATGATTTTTAAGCTACGGACATGATCTTAAAATAAGAGAGCTAAGGAAATCCACATTTTAGCATTATCGATTACCGCCCCTTATTCTTGTGCTTATACTATACTAAAGAATGGCTAGACTGACAAAATTGAGGATGAAGAGGATGTCCAAAATCCAAAGTATGGCATGAATTTCTTTAGCTTCTCCTTTAATGATTTTCACGAGCGTATAGGTCAGGAAACCAGCAGCAATCCCGTAGGTGATACTGTAAGCAAAGCCCATGAAAATTGACGTAAAGAAGGCTGGAATTGCCTCAGAGATATCGTCCCATTTGATACTCTTTAGATTAGACAGCATCATCACACCAACAATGATCAAAATTGGTGCAGTTGCAGCATTAGGAACAATAGAAATCAAGGGACTGAAGATACTTGAGACAGCAAATAAGGCTGCTACCACCAACGCTGTCAACCCTGTACGACCTCCAGCTCCAATACCTGCGGCAGACTCCACATAGGTTGTCACATTTGAGGTTCCTGCAATAGCTCCAACTGTTGTCCCAACAAGATCTGAATAAAGGGCACGGTCAAGTCCAGTGGATTCATGATTATCTCCAGTTGTGGCAACAATACCAACCTTTTCACCTGTCCCAATCAAGGTTCCAATGGTATCGAAGATGTCCGTCAATGAGAAGGCTAGAATAGCCATAAACACACCTGGTAGACGAGAAGGATCAGCAAATAAGGCTCCCAGTCCTTTGCTACTCAAAGCAGCTCCAAAAACACTCTGTAAGTCTTTAAAGGATTGTCCCAAACTTGCAGCATGCCAGTCCACAGTACCGAGATCGACCACACCTATAGCAATACCGATAAGAGTTGTTAGGGCAATGGAAAGAATGACACCACCACGTATTTTCTTAACAATAAAGATGATGGTAATCAGCAGACCAAGCAAAGCCAGAATCACAGCTGGAGAATTAAATGCCACCAAGCTAGGCGTAGCACCAGAGTTAGCAGTGATTGAAGCCAGAGCTTTGTCAGCTCCTTTACCAGAGACGGTATATTTACCTGGATCAATAGCGAACTCGAGCAAGCCTGCGTTTTTAATCCCAACATAGGCCAAGAAAACGCCGATACCGGCTGAAATTGCTGATTTGATCTGGCTAGGAATAGATTCTATAATCATCTTGCGAACCTTAGTCAGGGTAATAACCAGAGAAATGACGCCACAGATAAAGACCATAGCTAGAGCTTCCTGCCAGCTGTAACCTAGAGAGAAAACCACTGTGTAGGTAAAGAAAGCATTGAGTCCCATTCCCGGTGCTTGAGCATAGGGAAGATTAGCATAAAAAGCCATCATCAGGGTCCCAGCTACCGCACCTAAGATAGTGGCCAAGAAAACACCTTGTTGGGGCATACCAGTTTGGCTCAGCATAGCTGGGTTGACAAAGAGGATATAAGACATGGCAAAAAAGGTAGTTAGACCTGCCGTGATTTCAGTACGAACATCCGTACCATGCTCTCTTAATTTGAACAATTTTTCCATTTTGTGGAAACATCCTTTCTACTACTTCACCGTTCATCAGCACTAATTTAGAACGATAATTACATTATATCTTATAATCGTTCGGAAAACAACTACTGTTTTTTATTACCCCCTCCCTCAACTCTGCTGTTTCCCATTTTCTCCTTAACAATGAGCAGGAAAAAGCAGGATCCTATTTTATTTTTGTCAAGCACTTTCTTAGGATTTTCACTTTGGCTGATCCCTACAGATCAGGTGCTGAAGCCATCCAGTTTTTTAGGCATTTTTTTGTTATAATGACTCTATGACAAAGAAAATTATTGCACTTGATTTAGATGGAACACTGCTTAAAAGCGACAATACTATCTCTGAGTATACCTTATCTACTCTAAAAGCGATCGAAGCACAGGGTCACCGGATTGTCATTGTTACTGGCCGTCCTTATCGTATGGCTAAGGGGATCTATGATCTGCTGGGGCACACCGGCCCTATGATCAACTTCAATGGCGCCCTCACCCATATCCCTGAAACCAAATGGTCAGGGGAACTCAATATCAAGGTGGATAAACACTATCTTTTCGAGACACTTAAGAACTACGAAGCCTTTGAAATTGATTTTCTTGCCAGCGAGTACCGTAAAAACTTCTATATTACCATGGATAATCGTGATCGCATTCCCCCTGAGATTTTTGGTGTACCAGCCATTATTGATCAGATGGCTCTCATTCCAGAAAAAATCACACGAGATCCTAACGCCCTACTCATGCAAACACGTGCCCAAGATAAATATGAACTGGCTGATCAAATCCGCCAGCATTTCGACCATCAAGTCGAAGTCGATTCTTGGGGTGGTCCTATGAATATCTTGGAATTCTCACCTAAGGGGGTCAATAAAGCTTTTGCACTTAAGCACCTTCTCAAGGAACTGAACGCCGACATTGGTGATCTGATAGCTTTTGGAGATGAGCACAACGATACAGAAATGCTAGCACTCGCTTCCAGCAGTTATGCTATGAAAAATGCTAATGAGATCTTACTGCCCTATGCGGACTTTGTTACTAAATTTACCAATGAAGAAGACGGTGTGGCTCGCCAGTTAGAGGAGTTGTTCCTGTAAATCTATCAAAATCTATCAAAAGTCGAGAATCTTATCGTTCTCGACTTTTTTACTGTCTCAATATTGGAATATTCCCTGTAAAATCTTGGTGGCTTTTGCTAATTTTCATATTTTTCTGACAATTATATTGACAAAAATCTGTAAGCGTTTTACAATTATAATGTTCTTAAATACCTATAGGGTTCTGCAGAAAGGTTATTAATTCGGAGATTGTGAGGAATCCCATGGAAATAATTTAAAGGAGGAATTTTAAGAATGGGTATCGGTATTATTATTGCCAGCCATGGTAAGTTTGCTGAAGGTATCCACCAATCTGGCTCTATGATTTTCGGTGAGCAAGAAAAGGTTCAAGTTGTTACTTTCATGCCAAACGAAGGGCCGGACGACCTCTACAAGCATTTCCAAGATGCTATTGCTCAATTTGATGATGACGATGACATCTTGGTCTTGGCTGATTTGTGGTCTGGATCTCCCTTCAACCAAGCCAGTCGTGTCATGGAGGAAACACCTAATCGCAAGATGGCCATCATGACGGGGCTCAACCTGCCAATGTTGATACAGGCTTATACAGAGCGAATGATGGCTGGGGATGCAGGAGTTGAGGCTGTTGTCGCCAATATTTACAAGGAAACGAAAGAAGGCGTTAAGATTCTTCCTAGCGAACTGACACCGGACGAACCTTCTGCTTCTGAGCCTTCTGCTCAAAGTTCAGCTCCTCAGGGAACTATCCCTGAAGGAACCGTTCTGGGTGATGGTAAAATTGAGTACGTGCTTGCACGTGTTGATACACGTTTGCTGCACGGTCAGGTTGCAACCGGCTGGACACGCTCAACTAATCCGGATCGGATCATTGTTGTATCAGACACTGTTTGTCGTGATACCTTGCGTTCAAATATGATCAAGCAGGCTGCCCCAAGTGGCGTTCGTGTTAATGTTATCCCTGTAGAAAATATGGTTAAAGCTAACAATGATCCTCGGTTCGGGGACACACGTGCCATGCTTCTCTTTGAATCTGTGGAAGATGCACTGACTGCTGTCAAAGCTGGGGTCGATGTCAAGGAAATCAACCTTGGTTCATCTGCCTACAAGGACGGTAAAGTTAATGTTACTAAGGCTTTGTCATTTGATCAAACCGATGTAGATGCCATCAAGGAATTGCAGTCACTGGGTGTGACATTTGACGTTCGCGGTGTCCCAAGTGATAGTCCAGCCAACATTGATGAACTTGTCGCATCTGCTGAAAAGAAACTCTCAGAAAACTAATAATCCGGAGGATACATAAATGAGTACAATACAAATTATTTTAGTCGTTATTGTTGCCTTTATCGTCGGTTGTAGCTCAGTTAATGACCAGATTGAAACTTATCAACCTGTTGTTGCCTGCTCTTTGATCGGCTTGGTAACAGGGCACTTAGAGCTCGGTGTTATGCTCGGTGGTAGCTTGCAATTGATTACCATGGGCTGGGCTAATGTCGGGGCAGCTATGGCTCCCGATGCTTCACTAGCTGGTGTTGCTTCTGCTATTATTCTGATCCTTGGTGGTGAAGGCGCTAAGGGAATTGGTCCAGCCATCGCCTTGGCTGTTCCTTTGGCTGTTGCGGGTCTTGGATTGACTATGCTTGTCCGTACAGCAACGGTCTTCATCGCTCACATTATGGATAGTCATGCTGAAGAGGCTGACATAGCTGCTATCCAAAGATGGCACTTCATCGGTATGACTCTTCAAGGTCTGCGTGTGGCAATCCCAGCTCTTCTTTTGATGCTTATCCCAGTCGAAACCGTGCAAAAAGGACTCGAGTCTATGCCTGAGTTACTCAAAGATGGAATGACTATCGGTGGTGGTATGGTCGTAGCTGTCGGTTATGCCATGGTTATCAATATGATGTCTAGTCGTGAAGTCTGGCCCTTCTTCTTCCTTGGGTTTGCACTTGCCGCTATTAGTGAGTTGACCTTGATCAGTTTGGGTATCATTGGTGTCTGTCTAGCTGTCTTGTTCCTTGCCCTTGAAGGTAGCGGTTCAAACGGTTCTTCAAACAGTGGTGGCTCAGGTGATCCGCTTGGTGAAATTCTTGAGGACTTTTAATTGAGGAGAAAATACTATGGCTGATAATAAAATTACATTAACAAAAAGAGATCGTATCAAAACATTCTTGCGTTCATACTTCCTGCTTAGCTCCTTCAACTATGAGCGGATGCAAAATGGTGGGGTTGCTTATACACTTATCCCTGCGATCAAAAAACTCTACACTAAAAAAGAAGATCGTGCTGCCGCTCTTAAACGCCACTTAGAATTCTTCAACACACATCCCTTTATGGCAAACCCAATCTTTGGAGTAACCTTAGCTCTCGAAGAAGAAAGAGCTAACGGTGCCAAAGTTGATGATGCCGCTGTCTCTGGGGTTAAAATCGGTATGATGGGACCTTTGGCTGGTGCAGGTGATCCACTCTTTTGGTTCACCCTTCGTCCAATCCTCCTTTCCCTTGGAGCTAGCTTGGCAATTTCAGGTAGCGTCATCGGTCCAATTCTTTTCTTTGTTCTTTGGAACATCATGGCAGCAGTTGTCAAATGGTATACCCAAGAATTTGGTTACAGGGCAGGTACAACAATTACTGATGACTTATCAGGAAACCTTCTCCAGATGGTGACACGTGGCGCTTCTATGATGGGTATGTTCGTTATCGGTGCCCTTATCGAACGTTGGGTTACTATTAACTTCACACCTATTGTTTCCACTGTTAAACAACAAGACGATGCCTATATTCATTGGGATAAAATCCCTTCTGGTGCTAAGGGAATTAAAGAGGCATTGATCCAATATGACTTAGGTAAAGGTAAGGCTTTAGATGTTAATAAAGTCACTACTTTACAAGATAACTTGGATCAATTGATCCCTGGTCTTGCTGCCCTTGGTCTGACTTTCTTGTGTATGTACCTACTCAAGAAAAAAGTTTCTCCAATTGTCATTATCATTGGAATCTTTGTTCTTGCTATTGCACTTCACGCTATTAATGTCTTGTAATCAGGCGGAGATACTACATGGTTAAATCACTCAATTCAAAAATGGATCTTACCTCCAAAGGGACTTGGTTCCGCAATGGTCCAATCTATGGCAATATTATGGTTGGTGATGTGGCCTTTGAGTTTTACAATGACACCAAGTTACAAGATTATATTCAAATTCCTTGGGATGAGATCACCTATGTAGTCGCTGACACCTATTTCGGCAATCGCTATATTCCACGTTTTGAAATTCGTACTAAACACGATGGTGTTATGCGCTTTGCCAGTCGCAATAGTCGAGCAACTCTGAAGGCGATTCAGCAACATATCCCACGTGAAAGCTTGAGAAAGGCTAGTAGCGTTGGAAGTATTTTAAAGCATCGCTTTAAGGCATTGGTTAAAAGACGATAACACCTTACAGCTATGAGACTGGGCAAAAAATCGCCCAGTCTTTTTGGTTTTATTATAAACTTTTGACTCAGTAGCTGGCTAGTTTCTCTCTTGCCACCAGTTCAAATTTGTCATTAATTGGTAGAAAATGGTAATTTTTGAAAATATCAGAATTTTTCCTACAAATTGTCTTGACATTTTTTTGAAAGCGTTTTACAATTAGAATGTTCTTGACCGTCACTAAGGTTCAAAAAGAAAAGTTGTCATGAGATTATGGCGAATCTTTACGACTATTATAAATAAGGAGGAAATTCAAGAATGGGTATCGGTATTATTATTGCCAGCCACGGTAAGTTTGCTGAAGGTATCCACCAATCTGGCTCTATGATTTTCGGTGAGCAAGAAAAGGTTCAGGTTGTTACTTTCATGCCAAACGAAGGGCCGGACGACCTCTACAGCCACTTCCAAGAGGCTATCGCTCAGTTTGATGATGACGATGAGATCTTGGTCTTGGCTGATTTATGGTCTGGTTCACCCTTCAACCAAGCCAGCCGGATCATGGGAGATAATCCTGAGCGCAAAATGGCTATTCTTACAGGTCTCAACTTGCCAATGTTGATACAGGCCTATACAGAGCGTCTCATGGCAGCGGATGCAGGGGTTGAAGCTGTCGCAGCTAACATTATCAAGGAAGCTAAAGAAGGCATCAAGCCGCTTCCAGAAGAACTCAGTCCTGCTGAGGAGGCAGCTCCTCAAGCAGCTGAAAGTGCTAGCCCTCAAGGAGCGATTCCTGAGGGAACAGTTATTGGCGATGGTAAGCTTAAGATCAATCTCGCACGTGTTGACACACGCTTGTTGCATGGTCAAGTTGCTACTAACTGGACACCCTTCTCTAAAGCTGATCGCATTATCGTCGCATCTGACGCAGTTTCACAGGATGATCTTCGTAAAAATTTGATTAAGCAAGCAGCACCAAATGGTGTTAGGGCTAATGTTGTTCCGATCAAGAAATTGATCGAGGCTGCTAAAGATCCACGCTTTGGTAACACGCATGCTCTCATTTTGTTTGAAACTCCACAGGAGGCACTTCAAGCTATCGAAGGTGGAGTTCCAATCAAGGAACTGAATATCGGATCCATGGCTCACTCAACTGGAAAAACGATGGTTAATAATGTCTTATCTATGGATAAAGACGATGTTGCAACCTTTGAAAAGTTGCGTGATCTAGGTGTTGAGTTCGATGTTCGTAAAGTTCCGAATGATTCTAAGAAAGACTTGTTCGATCTTATCGATAAAGCAAATGTTCAATAAATAGGAAAGGAACTAAAATAATGTCAATTATCTCAATTATTTTGGTCCTTATCATCGCCTTCTTTGCAGGGCTTGATGGTATCTTGGACCAATTCCAATTCCACCAACCCTTGGTGTCATGTACTTTGATCGGTCTTGCAACTGGTCATCCTGTTGCTGGTATAATGCTTGGTGGACAACTACAAATGCTTGCTCTTGGTTGGGCAAATATCGGAGCTGCTGTTGCGCCCGATATCGCTCTTGCATCTACTGCAGCATCTGTCATTATGGTCAAAGGTAACGACTTCACTCAAAAAGGTATTACTATTGCCTACGGTGTTGCTATTCCATTGGCTGTTGCAGGTCTCGCTCTAACAATGCTAGTACGTACAATCTCTGTTGGTATTGTTCATGGTGCTGATGCTGCCGCTAAAAATGGTAATATTGCTGGGGTAGAACGTGCTCACTTTACAGCTCTTCTTCTGCAAGGTCTTCGTATTGCTGTGCCTGTTGGCCTTCTTCTAGCACTTCGTACCGAGGATGTTCAGGCTATGTTGAATTCTATTCCCGATTGGCTTTCCGATGGTATGACTATCGGCGGTGGTATGGTTGTCGCTGTAGGTTATGCCATGGTTATTAATATGATGGCAACTCGTGAAACTTGGCCATTCTTTGCTCTTGGCTTTGTCTTTGCAGCAGTTACTGATTTTACATTGATAGCTCTCGGTACAATTGGGGTCGCTTTTGCTCTTATCTATCTCAACCTTTCAGATATGGCTGGTAAAGGTGGCGGATCAGCTGGTTCTTCTGGTGGTTCTGGAGACCCAATCGGCGATATCTTGGAAGATTACTAGAAAGGAGCAATACAATGTCAGAAAGAATTCAATTATCAAAATCTGATCGTCGTAAAGTTTGGTGGCGCTCGACTTTCCTTCAAGGATCATGGAACTACGAACGTATGCAAAACTTGGGATGGGCTTACGCACTTATCCCTGCTATTAAAAAGCTTTACACTACTAAAGAAGACCAAGCTGCCGCTCTTGAGCGTCATTTGGAATTCTTCAATACTCACCCTTATGTAGCTTCTCCTATTCTAGGGGTATCTCTAGCTCTTGAAGAAGAAAAAGCTAATGGTTCTGAAATCGATGATGCTGCTATTCAAGGTGTTAAAATCGGTATGATGGGGCCTTTGGCTGGTATCGGTGACCCTGTTTTCTGGTTTACTGTCCGCCCTATTCTAGGTGCTCTTGGAGCTTCACTAGCATCAGCCGGCAATATTCTCGGTCCGATCATTTTCTTCCTTGGTTGGAACATCATTCGTATGGCCTTCTTGTGGTATACTCAAGAATTCGGTTATAGAGCAGGTTCTGAAATTACTAAGGATTTGTCCGGTGGACTTCTTCAAAAAATTACCAAGGGTGCTTCTATTCTTGGAATGTTTATCTTAGCGGCTTTGGTTGAACGTTGGGTAACTGTAAAATTCACCCTCCCACTCCCTGATAAACTTCTCCAAGATGGGGCTTACATCAAATTCCCAGAATCTAAGGAAACTATCAATAGTGGACAGCTACAGGAAATTCTGGCTCATGTGAAAGATGGTTTGAGCTTGACTCAAAAGGAACCACAATCATTACAAGGACAATTAGACGCATTGATTCCTGGCTTTGCTGGACTTCTCCTTACTCTGCTGTGCATGTGGTTACTCAAGAAGAAAGTTTCCCCTATCTTTATGATTATTGGTCTCTTTATCATCGGTGTTCTTGCTCACCTTGTTAAATTGATGTAAGTATCTATCAAAGAGGGCGTAGGTCCTCTTTTTATTATAATATGATATAAAAAAACTAATAGGAAATATTTTATGGCTCTTTCATTCAATACTAGTGTTGATTTTTCTACCTCAGGTGTCTTTTATCGTGGCATGGACAATAAAGTAGGGGATTTTTTGATTGGTGATAAAGCTTTAGAGTTCTATAGAGACAATAATCCTGAGGACTATATTAAAATCCCTTGGTCAACGATTAGCAAAATTGGCGCTAATGTCCATGGACGTAAAATCAGTCGTCACTTTCAGGTGTTTACAGAAGAAGGTACCTTTCTTTTTGCATCCAAGGACTCTGGCAAGATTTTAAAGATTGCTCGTGAAAAACTAGGTGATGATAAAATTGTCAGGTTACCAACCCTACTTCAAAAGCTAACTAAATATCTAAAAAATTTACTTTCTCGTCGTTGATTTAAAACTAGTGGCACTAAAACTTACTAGTTTTTAGATTCTTTTATCCAATCATTCTTCTTTTTTCATCGCAATACTTGGTCTTGGTTTACTTTTTAGCCTAATTTCGCTATAATAACTGGTGACGGATAAGTAGGTCAGTCTGCTTTTTCAGAAAGTCTGCGGGGGTTGCGAGCAGATAAAGTGGCTTGGTCGAAATTCTACCGTTATTAATTCAATTAAATAGCAATTAAGTGCACAGCTAGTGAAGTTGGATGGAACCGTGCCCCAGGGGCACTCCAACGCTATACTAGCTGTGCTTTTTATTTAGAAAGAAGGACTTATGTTAGATTTAAAACGCATTCGTACTGACTTTGACACTGTGGCTGAAAAGCTAGCCAGTCGTGGGGTTGCTCAGGAAACTTTATCAGATCTTCATGCACTTGATATCAAACGCCGTGATCTCATCGTCAAGTCTGAAGAACTAAAAGCTGAGCGAAATGTTGCTTCTGCTGCTATTGCACAGGCTAAGCGCAATAAGGAAGATGCTACGGATCAAATTGCAACTATGCAAAAGGTGGCTTCCGATATCAAGGCTATTGATCAGGAACTCTCAGAAATTGATGACAAGGTCACTGAGTTCATCACAACACTTCCCAATATTCCTGCTGATGATGTCACTGTCGGTGCTGACGAAGATGATAATGTCGAAGTGCGTCGCTGGGGCAATCCACGTGATTTTGATTTTGAAATCAAGGCTCACTGGGATCTGGGAGAAGATCTCAATATCCTTGATTGGGAACGTGGGGCCAAGGTCACTGGATCACGCTTCCTCTTTTACAAAGGATTAGGGGCACGTCTGGAGCGGGCTATCTACAACTTTATGTTGGATGAGCACTCTAAAGAGGGCTATACCGAAATGATTCCTCCTTATATGGTCAATCACGACTCTATGTTTGGTACTGGTCAGTATCCAAAATTTAAAGAAGATACTTTTGAGTTAGCTGATTCCGACTATGTTCTTATTCCAACAGCTGAGGTTCCTTTGACCAACTTCTACCGAGATGAGATTGTTGATGGTAAAGATTTGCCGATCAAATTTACTGCTATGAGTCCATCATTCCGTTCAGAAGCTGGCTCTGCCGGACGAGATACACGTGGCTTGATCCGTCTTCACCAATTCCACAAGGTTGAAATGGTGAAGTTTTCTAAACCAGAGAATTCTTATGATGAATTAGAAAAAATGGTAGCTAATGCTGAAAATATCCTTCAAAAATTAGAGTTACCCTACCGTGTCATCACTCTTTGCACAGGCGATATGGGATTCTCAGCTGCCAAGACCTATGACCTTGAAGTCTGGATTCCAGCGCAAAATACTTACCGTGAAATTTCTTCGTGCTCAAATACAGAAGATTTTCAAGCTCGTCGTGCACAGATCCGCTACCGTGATGAAGCCGATGGCAAAGTCAAATTGCTCCACACGCTCAATGGTTCAGGACTAGCTGTTGGACGTACCGTCGCAGCCATTCTGGAAAACTATCAAAATGAAGATGGTTCTGTCACTATTCCAGAAGTCCTTCGTCCATACATGGGTGGTGTTGAGGTTATCAAGCCATAAATTGTAATAAGAGTGAGCCAGAAATCAGTATGTTGAAGTTACTGATTTCTCTTCGCTATCATAGCATTAAACGTAAGAGTCTGGGACTTTTGTCCCAGACTCGTTTTTTCTTTTAAAATTTTTCAAAGCCTCCAACTTTTCTAACTTTTGATCATAGCTATAATTAGTCCATATCAATCAATTAGATCATGAAGCAAGAGTATAATCATTTGTGATGAGCATCATCAGTTTAAGATCTTATCTGCCATCACTTACCATCTTGGTGGTTTATACCAAGAACAGTAGCAATAAAATCTGTGAAAGCAAGTAAAATATCAACTATGGTAGACATCTTATTTTCACCTCCTAATTTTCGCAATAAAAACCTACGGCAGATCCATTCTGACTCATCCCATACCTACCGCCGGGATTTATTTTTTGGTGCCAACGTACCCTATACTTTTTTGGAGCTTAACTTTGGATGTCTCCTTAAGATAGCTTTACGAACTTTAGTTTCAAAAGTTCCTGGTACTTTAGCTGCCCAATGATTCAACTGCTTTTGCCTCTCCCAATAAGGATCAGTTCCTGCATTGACTACACTAATAGAAACTACAAGCATCAAAGATAATAAGACTAAAACTTTAAATATTACCATCTATATGTACTATGTTGCCATAGAACCTCTAAAAACGCAAGCGTTTTCAAAGGTTGGTAACGACATCTCTTTTGATTTACAAAAACAATAGATAAGCAGTCCAATTGATACTTTCTACAGAGTTTAAAGGTATTCAGAAAGCCTATTTTGTGACATTATAATAAGGTAATAATTTCTCAAATCCTTTAGCTAGCAGTTCTGTCAATTGCTCACTCCTTAGATCAACTGTTATTGGAATATCATATTTAACTAAAACTTTACGAACCTGTCCAGAGGTTACTTGTTTCTTTAGCATTATCCTATTTTCTTCTGTTCCATCGACTAGATAGCTATGACCATTTTCTTGAGCAAAATAGTAAAGCGGTTCAGTGATTGGTACTGTCAAGACCTTATTTTGTTTGGATAAGGTATCTTCTGATTTTTTGCGTTCAACAAAGCTGACCTCTACCGAGATGCCAAAGTTATCCTTGTGACCATAGAGGCGGATAGCCAAGCCAACATCATATGGATTGTCCTGAGGCTGCTTGAAATAGCACCAAAAACGCGGCCGTGCGACTTGAGCTTGATTAGCCCAGTTACTGACTCGGGTCATTTCAAAAGGGGTTACTTTATCTGCTAGATATTTAGCAATACCTGTAAAT
Organism: Streptococcus sp. ALY_211; assembly: GCF_058314555.1. Classification (NCBI taxonomy): domain Bacteria; kingdom Bacillati; phylum Bacillota; class Bacilli; order Lactobacillales; family Streptococcaceae; genus Streptococcus; species Streptococcus sp. ALY_211. The sequence continues at coordinate 55,671 of NZ_JBZFUN010000006.1, forward strand.
TCTGATCGGGCATTTTGTCCCAGCTGTTTGAGCTTGATCATCTCACTAGCTAGGGGGCCTGCTTTTTCAGGCTTGATATATTTAAAGCCCTGGTAATTCAAATAATCATTTATTTCTTGGTACATGTTTACTATCCTCTTTTTATTATAGCTAAAAAGCCCCTAACGGGGCTACTTTTATTAATATTTTCTAAAACGTTGATAGCGTTGATCTAGCATCTCTTCAACTGGTAGTTGGCTTAATTGATTGATTTCCTTAATGAGGTTAGTTTTAATCATCTCAATAATTTCACTTGAGAAATAGCCATGCTCAGGGATAACCTTATCGACAATTCCCATATTATACAATTCACCGGCAGTCAACTTCATCAGCTCTGCTGCCTCTGTCGCACGGGAACCGTCTTTCCAAAGGATAGAAGCAAAGCCTTCAGGGCTGAGGATAGCATAAATAGTGTGCTCCAACATCCACACTTTATCAGCTACGGCCAAGGCAAGGGCACCACCAGAGCCACCTTCACCAATAATGATAGCAATAATGGGAACTTTGAGATCACTCATCTCCATAAGATTGCGAGCAATCGCTTCTCCTTGACCACGTTCTTCAGCACCTACTCCTGGATAAGCACCAGCTGTATTGATGAAAGTAATCACTGGGCGACCGAATTTTTCAGCTTGCTTCATCAACCGAAGTGCCTTACGGTAACCGTCTGGATTGGGTTGACCAAAATTACGATTAAGATTATCTTGTAAGTTCTTACCTTTTTGAATACCAATCACTGTTACAGGTCGGCCGTCTAGACGAGCGAGGCCACCAATAACAGCACCATCATCTGCAAAGTGGCGATCACCATGAAGCTCCATAAAGTCATCAAAAACTTGAGCTGCATAGTCAAGAGCTGTCAGTCGTCCTTGGTCACGGGCTTCTTTCAATATACGGGCAACATCACTCATTTGACACCTCCATGAAATGCGATCAGATCAGCAATTGTCTCTTTCATCTCAGTCCGTTTGACAATAGCATCTACAAAACCATGCTCAAGCAAAAATTCAGCTCTTTGAAAATCATCAGGTAACTGCTCACGAACAGTTGTTTCAATGACACGGCGACCAGCAAAACCGATAAGCGTTTGGGGCTCAGCGATAATAATATCCCCTTCCATAGCAAAACTAGCCGTGACACCACCAGTAGTTGGGTCCGTTAAAATCGTTAAGTAAAACAGCCCTGTGTTTGAATGGCGCTTAACAGCTGCTGAGATCTTGGCCATTTGCATCAAGCTGATGATTCCTTCTTGCATACGAGCACCACCGGATGCTGTAAAGAGGACGATAGGCAAGCGATGCTCAGTCGCATACTCAAAGAGACGGGTGATCTTCTCACCAACCACAGAACCCATACTGGCCATGATAAAGTTTGAATCCATAATCCCAAGAGCAACGGGATGACCACCAATCTTGGCCTTCCCAGTCAAGACAGCTTCATCTAGACCTGTTTTTTCTTTAGCCTGATTCAATTTATCCTGATAGCCGGGAAATTTCAAAGGATCTTTGGTCTCAATTCCTGTAAACATCTCTTGAAAACTGTCCTCATCAACTGTCAAGGCCAGACGTTCAACAGCACTGATGCGAAAATTATAACCACAATTAGGACAAATTTTCTCATTTCCCATATCTTTTTGATAGACAGTGTGTTTACAACTTGGACATTTTGAGAACAGCTCATCTGGAACTTCTGGCTGAACCTCCTGGGTCTTACGCAAGGAGCGATTGGGATTAATACGAATGTATTTATCCTTTTTTCCAAACAGTGCCATATTACCTCCTAGTCTTCCTTGTTATAAGCGGGCAAGAACGTCTCCATCAAGAAAGAGGTATCATAATCACCAGCGATAACATTTTCATCTGAAATCAGATCCAATTGGAAATCCGCATTGGTCAAAACGCCTTCGATTTCTAATTCATAGAGGGCTCGTTGCATCTTCATAAGCGCATCGAAGCGGTTATCTCCATGGACGATAATTTTAGCTATCATACTATCATAGTAAGGCGGAATAGTATAACCATTATAAACAGCAGAATCTACACGCATCCCTACGCCACCTGCTGGTAGATAGAGATCTGTGATCTTACCGGGACTTGGGGCAAAATTGAACTTAGGATTTTCAGCGTTAATCCGACACTCGATAGCATGTCCTTTAATCTGGATATCGTCTTGCTTATAGGCCAACTCCTGACCATAAGCTACACGAATCTGCTCTTTCACGAGATCAACACCTGTGACAAACTCTGTGACTGGATGCTCAACTTGAATACGAGTATTCATCTCCATGAAGAAGAATTGTCCTGTTGCCTCATCTAAAAGGAATTCGATAGTCCCTGCATTTTCATAACCAACGGCTTTAGCAGCACGTACAGCAGCATCTCCCATTTCTTGACGAAGGGTTGCACCGATGGCAATAGACGGGCTTTCCTCTAGAACCTTTTGATTATTGCGCTGTAAGGAGCAGTCACGCTCACCTAGGTGAATGACATTGCCGTGGCTATCTGCCATAATCTGAACCTCGATATGGCGGGCTGGATAGACGACTTTTTCAATATACATGGCACCGTTGCCAAAAGCGGCGAGAGCTTCTTGAGAAGCTGACTCAAAGGCTGGAACCAATTCCTCTGGTCCTGTTACCTTACGGATTCCCTTACCGCCACCACCAGCAGAGGCTTTAAGCATAACAGGGTAGCCAATGTTATCAGCAATTTCCAAAGCTGCTTCAGCACTGACAACCTCACCATCTGATCCAGGGATGACAGGGACGTTGGCTTTGATCATTTCAGCACGGGCGTTGATCTTATCGCCCATCTTATCCATGACATTTCCTGATGGTCCGATAAACTTGATATTCATCTCTTCACATAGGGTTGCGAATTTTGAGTTCTCGCTGAGGAATCCAAAGCCTGGGTGGATAGCCTGAGCACCAGTGACTATAGCAGCTGATAGGACAGCATTCATATCTAGGTAAGAATCTGTCGAACGTGCTGGTCCAACACATATAGCCTCATCTGCCAGCAAGACATGAAGGGCATCCTTATCTGCTTGCGAGTAGATAGCTACAGTTTCAACGCCCAACTCACGCGCTGCGCGGATGATCCGGACAGCAATTTCACCACGATTGGCAATCAAAATTTTCTTAAACATTTTTCTGCCTTTCTCCTGCAATCATAAATTTTTGTAGGTAAGGCCTAGTCTCTGCCTTAGCTCATGGCTCTTGCAACAAACTGGCAAACAAACTTATTAGTGGCCTATGACCGACTAAAGAAGCAAGGGGAGAACCTCTCGCTTCTTTAATGTATTTCTCATTACTGCGAAATTCTATATGACAATCAGCTTCCAATAGCAAAGGTCAAGGTACCACTGGCAGCCAGCTTTCCATCTACTTCTGCCTTAGCCTCGACTACAGCAATCGTACCACGGCGCTTGATAAACTTAGCAGTCATAACTAGTTGATCTCCTGGTACTACCTGTTTTTTGAACTTAACCTTGTCCATACCAGCGTAGAAAACTAATTTGCCTTTATTTTCTTCTTTGGACAATTCTAGAACACCAGCGGTTTGTGCTAGAGCTTCCATGATTAACACACCTGGCATCACTGGATACTCTGGGAAGTGACCATTGAAAAACGGTTCATTGATTGTCACGTTCTTGATTGCTACGATCTCATCATCAGACATTTCAAGCACCCGATCTACCAAAAGCATTGGGTAGCGATGTGGAAGAGCTTCACGAATCTTTGTAATATCGATCATTTGATACGTACCAGTCCTTTTCCGAATTCAACAACTTCTTCATTGGCTACAAGTACTTCTGTGATAACACCATCTTTTGGTGCAGGCACTTCATTCATAACCTTCATAGCTTCAATAATCATTAAGGTTTGGCCTTTTTTGACTGAGTCCCCAACAGAGACAAAGTTTGGTTTATCAGGGGCCGGGGCTAAATAAGCAACACCAACAAGTGGACTCTCTACAACTTCTCCTTCTGCAGGTGCAGCCTCAGCTTCTTTGGCAGCAGGCGTGGCTACCTCAGTAGCTGTAGCAGATAGCTCTTTTTGTCCAGCTGACGCCGTTACTGAAGAATCTAGGGCAGGGGCTTGCGATGGCATCTGTGCCACTGGGACTGTTGCTGTATTTTTGCTTAAAACAAGAGATTCCCCATTGTTTTGATAAGCAAACTCACGTAAGCTAGATTGATCAAATTGACTCATTAAGTCTTTGATTTCTGAAATAATCATTTTGAATTAGTCCTCCCAGCGCTTGAAGGTGAGAACAGCATTGTGACCACCAAAGCCAAAGGTATTTGAGATGGCATACTCAATATCTGCCTTACGACCTTGTCCATAGATAACATCTGCTTCAATATCTTCTGACAATTCTTTAGTTCCAGCTGTCATCGGTAAGAATCCGTGGCGGATAGCTTCGATTGTTGCGATCGCTTCAACGCCACCAGCAGCACCAAGAAGGTGACCTGTGAAGGATTTAGTAGATGATACAGGGACGTTTTTACCAAGGACTGCTACAATGGCAGCACTTTCACCCTTTTCATTGGCTTGTGTTGACGTACCGTGTGCATTGACATAACCAACTTGATCTGGTGTAATACCAGCCTCTTTCAGTGACAAACGCATAGCTTTGGCAGCACCTGTTCCATCCGGCGTTGGTGTTGTCATGTGGTAGGCATCATTATTAGCACCATAACCAACGATTTCTGCTAAAATGGTTGCGCCACGTTTTTGAGCATGCTCCAAACTTTCAAGTACCAAAACAGCAGCTCCCTCACCCATAACGAAACCATTACGATCTTTGTCAAATGGAATAGCTGAACGAGTTGGATCTTCTGTCGTAGAAAGGGCAGTCAAGGCATTGAAACCACCAATACCAATCTTAGTAATAGAAGCTTCAGCACCACCGGCAAACATCACATCGTGCAAACCATATTTGATTTCACGGAAAGCCTCACCGATGGCATCATTGGCTGAAGCACAGGCTGTTGTCACTGACTTACTAACACCCTGAGCACCTAATTTGAGCGAAATGTTACCTGCAGCCATGTTTGATAATGCTTTAGGAATAAACATCGGTTGGATACGTTTCATGCCACGTTCGTGCATGCGGATGATTTGGTCTTCCAATTCTTGCAGACCACCGATACCAGATGATACGATAACACCTGTGCGGTCACGATCAACCTGATCCATATCAAGTTTAGAATTTTCAAGAGCCTCCATTGTTGCATAGATAGCATAAAGCGAATAAGTATCCATGCGGTTTTTGTCTTTTTTGACAAAATATTTATCGAATGGGAAATCTTGAATTTCACCAGCGTTATAAACTGGGATTTCTGACGTATCAAATTTAGTGATCGGCTTGATCCCAATTTCTCCTGTTTCCAAACTCTTCCAGAAATCCTCTGGCGTATGGCCAATCGGTGATGTGACACCATATCCTGTAACAACAACACGATTAAAAGTCATAAATCTATCCTCTTATTTCTTTTAGCTTATATATTATGCGGGGAGCAAGCCTTACATGCTCATCCCACCATCAATGGCAACGACTTGTCCAGTCAAGTATTCTTGGCTAGCTAGGAATAAGGCAACATCAGCCACTTCTTCTCCCTGCCCGATACGCTTCATGGGAACTTGGGCAATCATAGCTTCCTTCATCTTTTCTGGAATAGCATCTGTCATATCAGATTCAATGAAGCCAGGTGCAATAGCATTGACACGAACGCCTCTTGCAGCAACCTCACGAGCTACTGATTTCGTAAAGCCAATTAGGCCAGCTTTTGATGCAGCATAATTCGCTTGACCCACATTTCCCATCAGTCCGACGACTGAGGACATATTGATGATAGCACCTTGACGTGCTTTTGTCATTTGTTTAAGCACAGACTGGGTCATATTGAAGGCACCCGTCAAGTTAATTTTGAGTACATGCTCAAAATCTTCTTCTGTCATTTTGAGCATGAGCTTATCATTAGTGATACCAGCGTTATTGATCAGAATATCGACGGAACCTAGCTGCTCTGTAGCTTGATCAATCATCCGCTTGGCATCGCCATGATCCGAGACGTCTCCTGAAATAGCAATAACCTTAACCCCATAAGAGGTGAATTGATCTAAGATCTCACTGGAGATAGTAGAGCGCCCATTTAGAACGACATTCGCTCCTTGACTGGCAAATTTGTGGGCAACAGCTAAACCAATTCCTCTCGTTGAACCTGTAATAAATACATTCTTGTTAGTTACTTCCATTAGAACTCTCCTATTTTCTCTAATAATTCTTGAAAGCTGGATACATCTTCTACATGGGCTAGAGGAGCTGTTTTATCAATTTTTTTCATAAAGCCGCTCAAGATTTTACCCGGACCGATTTCAATATAGTTCGTAACGCCAAGATCTTTCATGGTCTCAATGGATTCATAGAAGCGAACAGGCTCCATAACCTGACGAGCCAGGAGAGTCTTGATATTTTCTTTCGCCATAACCTTGGCCTCAGTATTACCCACCAGAGGGATCTTAAAGTCAGCAAAAGTCACTGTTTCCAGTTCCTTGGCTAATTGCTGGCTGGCTGGCTCCAAGAGTGCTGTGTGGAATGGTCCTGATACTTTTAAGGGAATCAAACGCTTAGCACCAGCCTCTTTCAAATTTTCAACAGCTTGATCCACAGCTGCTGCATGACCACCGATCACAATTTGCGCAGGCGTATTGTAATTAGCTGGCTTAACGTAACCCTTGTCAGAAGCTTGACGACAAGCTTCCTCAATGACTTCTACTGGAGTATTCATGACCGCAACCATCTTCCCTGTACCAGCTGGTGCTGCTGTTTCCATAAACTCTCCACGCTTAGCTACCAAGCGAAGCGCCTCCTCAAAAGTCAAGCTGCCTGCTGCCACTAAAGCGGAATATTCTCCCAATGACAGACCAGCCACCACGTCAGGAACTATTCCTTGGTCCTTTAAGAGACGATAAATAGCAATGGAGGTTGTCAAAATAGCTGGCTGTGTATAGCGTGTTTGATTGAGCTTTTCCTCATCGTTATCAATGAGCTCACGGACATCATATCCCAAAATATCACTTGCAGTATCAAAGGTCTCCTTGACAAGGGAATAGGTCTCGTATAAGTCCCTGGCCATACCCAGATTTTGGGCACCTTGTCCGGCAAATAGAAAGGCTGTTTTTGTCACAGAATTTTCCTCCAAGTTCATTTAGAAAAATAGGGGGGATTGGTTTTCTTTTGGCAAAGGTTTAGTCTGTTGTTACATCTGCCCAGCGTGCAGCTTCTTCTTTGATCACTTTTGCTGCACCGTAGTAGAGATCCTTTAAAATTTCCTCAACAGTTTCTTCCTTGGAAACAAGGCCAGCAATTTGGCCGGCCATGACAGAACCATTTTGGACATCACCATCAACAACCGCATTACGAAGGGCACCAGCTCCAAGCTCTTCAATCTCTTGAGCAGTAATCTTACCTGCTAAGAAATCTCTCTCTGCTTGAGCATAAGATGATGATAATTTATTTTTGATTGCTCTAACCGGGTGACCTACGACGTTAGCAGAAACAACTGTATCGATATCTTTGGCTTTGAGTAACTTATCTTTGAAATTTTGGTGGGCGTTTGATTCTTTTGAAACGACAAAACGTGTTCCTACTTGAATGGCTTCAGCACCGAGCATGAAGACAGCGGCTGCTCCATGTCCATCTGCTACACCGCCGGCGCCGATAACTGGGATATCAACAGCATTAACTACTTGACGGACCAAGGTCATGGTTGTCAGCTTACCGATATGGCCACCGGCTTCCATACCTTCAGCAATCACAGCATCCGCCCCTAATTTTTCCATACGTTTAGCTAGAGCGACACTTGGTACTACTGGAATAACAATGATGCCGGCTTCATGGAAACGATCCATATACTTCCCAGGATTCCCAGCACCAGTTGTTACTACTTTGACTCCCTCTTCGATAACGAGGTCTACAATATCATCAGCAAAAGGAGATAAAAGCATGATATTGACCCCAAAAGGTTTGTCAGTGATTGATTTCACACGATCGATGTTGGCTTTGACCACCTCTTTAGGAGCATTACCCCCACCAATAATTCCCAATCCTCCTGCATTTGAAACTGAGCCAGCTAAGTCACCATCGGCAACCCAGGCCATTCCACCTTGGAAAATAGGATATTTAATATTCAATAATTCTGTAATGCGGGATTTCATAAATTTCTTACCTTCTCATCTATAGTGTTCCATGAACTTGGATCATCATACTTTGAAAATCAAAGTATCAGTCTAAAGAAGAAGGCGGAAGAGTCTCCTCGTCCACCTTGCAGCCTTGATTATTATTTGTTAAGTACGTACAGAAGTACTACCATTGCAACGCTGCACCTTCGTAACTAAATCTACAAGATTTATAGGCTAGGCTATTAGCCTAGCTTTTAAATGACATTATTTAGTTTTTCCTTCTACGTAGGCAACCAAGTCACCAACAGTGTTCAAACCATCTTCAGTTTCGATTTGGATGTCAAAGGCATCTTCGATTTCTGAGATAACTTGGAAGACATCAAGTGAGTCTGCGTCAAGTTCGTCAAATGTTGTTTCCATTTGTACTTCTTCTGCTTCTTTACCCAATTCTTCAACGATAATTTCTTGTACTTTTTCAAATACTGCCATTTTAACTTTCTCCTTTTAAAAAATATGAAATATATAATATACTGCTGTTCACAGTTATCTACCTAGATTTTAACAATTAGACTGCCCCATGTCAATCCCCCACCAAAACCTGATAGGAGAACTGTCTGCGAGCCATCTAATTTAATGAGTCCATTTTCTACAGATTCCGCTAATAAAATCGGGATACTAGCGGCACTTGTGTTACCATAGCGCATCATATTCTCAAGGAACTTTTCACGCTCTAAACCAATCTTTTGAGCCATCTTATCTAAGATGCGAACATTGGCCTGATGTAGTAAGGCATAGTCAATCGATTGTTCTGGAATAGACGATGTCTCTAAAAGGGCTTTGATACTCTTAGAAACATCACGGACGGCAAAATCAAAGATAGCTCGTCCATCCATAGCCATATAAGGCTCATCTTCTCCTTGATCGGAGTAGGGTGAGCCCAGGCCTGTTCTTCCTGAGCGTAAGCTATCGCCCCTACTACCGTCTGTATGGAGTGACTCTGCCAGAAAATGCTCTTCTTGAGTAGCTTCTAGGAGGACACCTCCTGCACCATCTCCAAAGAGAACGGCTGTACGCCGGTCTGTCCAATCCAGTGTCTTGGACAAAACTTCAGCGCCAATCACCAGACCTTTTTTATAAACACCTGACTTGATCAGCTTCTCAGCTGTCGATAAGGAAAAGACAAAACCGCTGCAGGCAGCTACTAGGTCATAGGCAAAAGCATTACTAGCTCCAATATTAGCCTGAACACGCGCAGCTGTCGAAGGCATAAAGGAATCTGGCGAAATCGTCCCGACGATAATAAAATCAATTTCACTAGCATCTGTATTTGATTTTACAAGCAGATCTTTGGCAACAAGGGTCGCTAGGTCGCTGGTCTCTTGGTTTTTACTGATGCGTCGCTCACGGATACCTGTACGGGTTGAAATCCATTCATCACTCGTATCCATAATTTTCGATAAATCATCATTGGTGATGATCTGATCAGGTACAGCATAGGCTGTCTGAGTAATTTTCGCAAATGTCATTATTTTAAATCCTCTAAGAATTGATAAAGATTAAACAAGGCACCCTCAAGGCTCTCAACCTCCTTGGCATCCATTCCTTTGACAATCTGAGTAACCATGTTTTTATGAAAGCGTCTGTGCAATCGATAGAGCAGCCGCCCTTTTTTCGTTAAGTTCAAGTGAACTACACGACGATCGATCGAGGAACGGTGCCGCTCCACATATCCTTTTCTCTCCAACTTATTGAGACTAGTGGTTACAGTACCCAGGGTCACCATGAGCTCACGTGCAATATCACTCGGCGTTGCCTCTGGAATCTGACCGATAATATCAACCGTATGCATTTCCTTCATAGAGACATCACTGAAACGACTATTTCGCAAACTCATCTCTTCAATGACTAATACATTGTTAAAAACCTTTGTTAAATATTCATTAACTAGCTTATAGTCCACCGGATACCTCGTTTCTCAAATAGTTTGATGATCAAAGTATATCAGATCAAAAAATGAATTGCAAGAGCGGTAAAACGCTTTCTTGACAACTTTTCTATGTAAAACAGCTATTCATCTACTTGAAGCAAAAAAAGATCAAGAGCTTGGGATAAGATTCCAGACTCTTGATCTTTTTATACTTAACTAAATTGAAGCAGTGCTCATCTTGCTTCTATCTTACACATTATTTTCCTGTGAATTTTGGACGGCGTTTTTCAGTAAAGGCGTTAACACCTTCCTTGAAGTCCTCGGTAAAGGCAAGGGATTTTTGGAGAGCTAGCTCAAGATCAGCATACTCTTCCCAACCAGCAAAGTCAGATTGCCAAACCATTTCCTTAATCGCTTTAAATGAATTAGGAGAGCTGCGCTTCAAGCGCTTGATCAAACGATCGGTATCACGCTCTAGCTTATCTGGATCAGCCAATCGGTAGACAAATCCCCACTCTAAGCCTTTTTCAGCACTAACTGCTTCACCTGTCATGGTAATTTGAGTAGCACGATTAATACCAATTGAGCGCGTCAGTAGGAAAAGCCCACCAGCATCAGGTGCTAGACCAACACCGACAAAAGCTTGGATGAACTTGGCTTTTTCTGTCGCAATCGTGAAGTCAGCTGCCAATACCATATTGAAAGCCGCACCAGCCACTGGACCATCTACACTCATAATGACTGGCTTTGGTAAACGCTTGATCATAAATGAAATGGTATTAACCAATTCAGCAATGCGGACGAGCGATTGGACATCATCAGCATCAACTGCTTTTTGCATTTGATCCAAGTCTCCTCCGACTGAGAAGACCTTACCATTGGCATTGATCAAGAGAATACGGACTGAATCGTCTTTTTCTGCCAAGCTGATGGCTTCAATAATCTCTTCACAAATGGGAATATTAAAACCATTTGATACTTCTGGTCGGTTAAGGGTGATTGTTGCTACACCGTCTTCGACGCTGTATAGAATGGTTGAGAAATCCATGAGGAACCTCCGATTTTTTTCATCATTTTCAAACAAAACAAGGCTTGTTTACTGTGTTTATTATATCGAAAACTGTTTATTTGACAAGGGTTTACTATGTTTTATCAGATAAACTATCCTGTCATAACCTAAAATGGCTATGATTTGTCCTACTATAAGTCATAACATACCATCAAGAACTTGTCTGACAGCGGTCAGATCCTTGAGCAAGCGACTCGCTGCTGATTGATCCATCCCAAAGCGACTATCCTTTATCGCCCAGACTTCTATATTAGCTGCTAGGCCTGCTGCGATCCCCTTCTCACTATCCTCAATAATAAGTAATTGATCCTTGGAGAAGCCCAGCTGGCGAGAGGCTTCCTCATAAATAGCAGGATGGGGCTTACTTTCAGGAAATTCCTCTCCAGATAGAATGACTTGGAAATGAGAAATCAACTGGGTCTGCTCTAGGGCTCTCAAAATATCTGATTTGGTCGAGCTAGAGGCTAGCCCTAAAACAATCCCTTGACTAGCTAGATCTTCTATAACTTCCTTGGTATCCGGAAAAATCAACTCCTTATAAGGTAAAGGATGACTTTCTTTATAAGCTAGATAATCTTTTTGGAGCTGATCAAGATCCCAGCTCTGGTAATCCGATCCCAGGATTTTAGGCCAGACCTGCTTCATATTGCCACCAATAAAGAAGCTAGGGGCGATGTGGGAAATGGATATCCCCTTTCCTGATAGGAAGGTTTCTCGTCTCTTGTAATAGAAAAGCTCTGTGTCAAATAGGACACCATCCATGTCAAAAATAATCGCTTTTATCATTATCCCCCTCTTTTCTACTGTATTTTACCATAATTGCTGATTTCCTTTTGGGGAAAAATCAAATTGATAAAGTGTCAGAATTTTGCTATAATTTCCAAAAATAAAAGAGAAATAGGACGGAATTTTCTATGAAAGTCATTAAATTTGGCGGCAGTTCTCTAGCTTCTTCAGGACAGTTAAAAAAAGTTCTTGATATTGTCAAAAACGATCCTGAGCGGCGCTTTGTTGTGGTGTCTGCTCCGGGTAAACGTTATGCTGACGATATTAAGGTTACAGATGCCTTGATTCGCTACTACCGTTCCTATACTGATGGGGCAGATGTCAGTGAGGATCAGCGCTGGATTATCGATCGATATAAGGCTATAGTTGATGAACTTGGTCTTAGTCAGGATATTATCGATCAAATTGCGGCAGCTATCACAGGTCTAGCTACCCTACCGATTGAAGGCAATGACTTCCTTTATGATACTTTTCTAGCTGCTGGTGAGGACAACAATGCTAAGTTGATTGCAGCTTATTTCCGTCACAATGGGTTGCCTGCTCGTTACCTCCATCCCGGTAAGGCTGGTATCATGGTCTCTAGTGAGCCTGGTAATGCACGTATCTTACCAGGAAGTTATGATAGGTTAGAAGAATTGCGCGAGGGTGAGGATATTTATGTTATCCCTGGATTCTTTGGCGTCACTACTGACGGTCAAATTTGTACCTTTTCTCGTGGTGGGTCTGATATTTCTGGTTCTATTGTTGCTGCTGGGGTCAAAGCTGATCTCTATGAAAACTTTACTGATGTCGATGGTATTTTTGCAGCCCATCCAGGTGTGGTTCACCAGCCCCATTCTATCAAGGAGCTCACTTATCGTGAAATGCGTGAATTAGCCTACGCAGGCTTCTCTGTTCTTCACGATGAAGCCTTGATTCCTGCTTATCGAGGTCGCATTCCTCTCGTCATCAAAAACACCAATAATCCAGAGCATCCAGGTACACGTATCGTTCTTGAGCATAGCAATCACGACCTCCCGCTCGTCGGTATCGCTGGTGATGACCACTTTGTCAGTATCAATGTTTCTAAATATCTGATGAACCGTGAGGTCGGTTTCGGTCGGAAGGTGCTGCAAGTCTTAGAAGAGCTCAATATTCGCTGGGAGCATATCCCTACAGGTATCGATGACATGTCTATTATCTTGCGTGAGCGTGAATTAACACCGATCAAGGAACAGGAAATTATCAGTCAGCTGACACGCCATCTGGGAGCTGATGAAGTCGAGATTGAGCGTGATCTCTCTATTATCATGATTGTCGGAGAAAAGATGAAAAACCATATCGGTGTCACTGCTACAGCTACCAAGGCTCTCTCTGATAATCACATCAATCTGGAAATGATCTCACAAGGTTCCAGTGAGGTCTCTGTCATGTTCGTCATCAAAACTCAGCAGGCTAAATCTGCCATAAAAGCCTTATATGAAGCCTTTTTTGAAACTGATGACTAAAAAGCTGGGCAAGACCTAGCCAACTGGATGGAGTGAGAAAGTCCCTAAAGGTTCAGCCCTTGGGGGCTTTCCACTCCTTTTTAGATAATCTTAGAATAGCTGTTATAACAGTTTCTAGCCTTTTCCAAAGTGACTACCATGCTCCTAAATAGTTTATGGTATAATGAAAGGGATTATGATGACACGATATAAATCTTTAACCAGAATCATTTCAGGGCTAGTTATCCTGCTCACTCTATTTGGGACAAGTCCAATTGTCAAGGCTGATAAGACAAAGTTTGATGTCCCTGCCAATAATGCTATTGCTGTTGAGGCTTCAACAGGGAAAATTCTTTTTGAAAAGAAAGCCGACTCCCCTGAAGCGATCGCTTCTATCACAAGACTTTTGACAGCCTACATGGTCTACGAGGAAATTGACAAGGGGAATTTGTCTTGGGATACTAAGGTGACTATTTCTGACTACGCTTATGATCTGACGCTCAACACTGAGATCAACAATGTCCCTATGGATAAGCGTGAGTACACCGTCAAAGACCTCCTAGATGCTTCTCTTGTTTACGGGGCTAACAATGCCAGTATCGCCTTGGCTGAGTACATAGCTGGTGATGAGGCTAGCTTTGTCAAGATGATGGAAAAGCAGCTACGTGATTGGGAAATTACAGATGCTAAACTGGTCAATGCGTCTGGACTTAACAATAGTTATCTTGATTCCTATCGCTTACCTGGTACACAGAAAGATGATGAAAATACTATGAGTGCCAAGTCGGTAGCCAAGATTGCCTATCACTTGATCAAGGAACATCCCGAAGTGCTCTCTATCACTAAAAAAACGAGTATTGATTTTGACGGTGAGACACTAACAACCTATAACGATATGTTAGATGGTCGTCCTAATGCTAGGGACGGTGTCGATGGACTGAGTACTGGAACCTCTGAGAAGGCTGGTGAATCCTTTGTTGCGACATCCACAGAAAATGACATGCGTGTCATCACTGTTGTCTTGAAAGCTGATAACGACAATAACAATCCCTATGCGCGGTTTATCGCTACAAACACCCTGCTAGACTATGTCACCTATAATTTTCAGGTAACTACCCTAACGGTAGCTGGGACAGCTTATGATAATAGCGCAGCTCCGGTCATCGATGGTAAGTCAGCCTTTGTCCCGGCTGTTGCTAAGAAGGACTTTAAGGTCATTACACAATTAGGATCAACTGGCAAACCCAAGGCTTCTATCAACACTAAGTCTGTGACCGCTCAGGTCAAAAAGGGAACAAGAGTTGGAAGCTTGACCTATATCGACCCTGATCCTATCGGATCAGGCTATATCGAAGAGGCTCCAAGCATGACACTGGTTGCTCAAAAATCTGTGAAAAAGAGCTTCTTTCTAAAGGTTTGGTGGAATCATTTTGTCCGCTATGTCAATGAAAAGCTATAGCGCTACTGATAAAAAGGAGTGGGGTCTGGAACAAAAATCCAGACCCCACTCCTTTTTATAATGGTTCTTTGTCAACTGTTTCAATACACCAGTTAATCAGGCATTCTAGGCGTGACATTTGCTTGGTCATGTGCAGATAACCTAGGACAGCTTCAAAGCCTGTCGACATCTTATAGGTGATGATGTCTGTATTTTTAGCTTTGGTATGAGTATTGGCGTTACGGCCTCGTTTATAGATGGCTTCTTCTTCTTCGGTTAGAAGATGGTTGTCTAGCATTTTTTCGATCAAACTGGCTTGAGCCTTAGCTGATACATAACGAGTCGCCATACGATGGAGCTGATTGGGCTTGGTCTGTCCTTGGAAGATCAAGTGACGCCTGATATAGAGCGAGTAGACAGCATCCCCTTCAAAGGCCAGAGCAATGCCATTGATCAATCTCACATTTATCTCAGTCACGTGTCCACCTCACACCATCTTTGGTATCCAACAATTTGATACCCTTAGCAGCTAAATCATCACGGATCCGATCGGCTGTAGCAAAGTCTTTGTTGGCACGCGCTTGCTGACGCTGCTCAATCAAAGCCTCAATCTCTTGATCCAGGCTTTCTTCTTGGAAGATCAGGCCAAAGACAGCTAACATCTGGGCAAAGGCATCCTTAACAGATTGACTGTAATTTCCTGAATTAATCCACTTGGCCATGTCGAAGACGACTGTAATTCCATTAGCGCTGTTGAAATCATCGTCCATGGCTGCTTGGAAATCCTTTTGAAAGTGCTCCAGAGTCTTTAGATCCACATCTTTAGTCAGGGGAAGATTGAAAGTATTTTTTAGGTATTTGACATTGACCTCGGCATCATGCAGGGCTTTGTCTGTAAAGTTAATGGGCTTACGGTAATGCTGGGTTGCCAAGAAAAAGCGCAGTACCTGACCATCAACTGTCTTTAGTAGATCATGAACTGTGACGAAGTTTCCCAGAGACTTAGACATTTTTTCATTGTCTACATTGACAAAGCCATTGTGCATCCAGTAGTTGGCAAAGGTATGACCCGTTTTAGCTTCAGATTGAGCGATTTCATTGGTATGGTGTGGGAATTCGAGGTCTGCTCCCCCGCCGTGGATATCAATGGTATCACCTAGGAGTTCAGTTGCCATGACAGAACACTCAATATGCCAGCCTGGACGGCCAGAACCCCATGGGCTATGCCAAGAAATCTCTCCTGGTTTAGCGGCCTTCCATAGGGCAAAATCAAGTGGGTCTTCCTTATCTGCTGCCTCACTATCCAGTCGACCGCTGGCTCCAATCTCAAGATCCTCTAATGTCTTATTAGCTAGACTGGCATAGTTGTTTGATTTTTTGACACGGAAATAGACATCACCAGCTGATACATAGGCAAAATCCTTATCTAGCAAGACTTGAATGAAGGCGATAATCTGCTCCATAAAGTCCATAACTCGGGGATTTTTAGTGGCTGGCTTGATCCCCAATTGCTCAGTATCTTCCATAAAGGCGGCAATAAATTTATCTGCCAGAGCTTTAGGTTCCATACCTGCTTGGGCAGCTGCCTTGATGATCTTGTCATCAACATCTGTAAAGTTGGAAACGTAATTAACCGTATAACCACGGTACTCAAAATAGCGGCGAATCGTATCAAAAGCAACACTTGAACGTGCATTGCCGATATGAATATAGTTATAGACCGTTGGTCCGCAAACGTACATATTAACCCTATCAGGAGTGATGGGGGTAAAGTCACGCAAGCTGCGGGTTAGGGTATCGTAAATCTTAATCACAGTTTCTCCTATTTCTTTCTTTTCTTAACGAGTGGTACTAGCAAGGCAAAGGCTACCAAAAGCCAAACAAGAGATCTGACAAGATGACCGTCCCAAAAGAACTTTCCTGCATAGCCTAGCAACAAGAGGCTAGCTAGTAGGTTAATGCCTTTGGTTTTTAGGAAATTCATCATCGCTATCTTCCTTTCTTATATCAGAGATGAGACGAGTGATAGCTGGCCTCACGTGCTTCTTGAAGGTCTCTGATGGCTTTTTCATCCTTTTGACCGTGCACCCGAACAACCTTGGCTGGGACACCAACAACGGTCACATCATCGGGGACATCTGATAAAACAACTGCAGCAGCACCAACCTTGGCATTACGACCGATCTCAATAGGACCGATGAGTTGGGAATGAGCAGAAATCAGCGCCCCTTCTCGAACTGTGGGGTGACGCTTACCAACGTCCTTACCAGTACCACCTAGGGTGACACCGTGATAGAGCATGGCACCTCGCTCTACTATAGCTGTCTCACCGATGACTAGACCTGAGCCATGATCGATAAAGACACCGCTAGCAATTTGGGCACCAGGGTGGATCTCTATCTGAGTCCAAAAGCGCCAAAACTGGCTGTGCATACGAGCCAGGAGGCGAAAACCATGACGCCAGAGAAAATGCGAGAGCCGATGGGCGGCTAGGGCCTTAATCCCTGGGTAAGTTAAAAGAACCTCTAAGGAAGTTCTGGCAGCAGGATCGTTTTCTTTCACAATATTAATCGAATCTCTCCACCATCCCATAGATAGCTCCTTTCTATGTCCTCATTCTTGCCCAGCCTCTCTTGGTTAGGCATTTAATCTTGCCAAGGAACCAAGGTTTCTGCTGAGCTACCGGGGTCAACAACAATTCCCTTGGTATCACCGACACCACTCTCACCTTGGGCTGGGTGGGCCATCTCATCCATGGTCCAAGCCATTACCATACCCTTAGCCAAGCGGAACTGATAGCCCATCTCACCATCGTTGTACCAGTGCGAGAACTCTGAAATCGAAGTGAAGACAGGAATATAGCTATCCTCCTCGTAATTGAGGGTAGGGTAGCTGCGCTGGTGGTTGCCCTTATCATCGTCAATCACTAAAACTGGTACATAGTGACGGCGCTGCTCAGGCTTTTGCGCAAGGTTATCATCGTTATGTACTTGAGTCAGAATCTTGGTATAGATATTGATCAGCTGAACCATATCACTGCTCTTAAAAATGGTTGAATTGGCAAAGTCACCAGATTTTTTGATGTTAAATATCAGGCCGTGCAAGCGGTGCTCAACAGCTTCCTCTAGCAGATCAATGCTCAAGCGCTCAACCCAATCTTGATCTTTGGCACTAGCGTGCTGCTTGATAAAGTTAGCTAGATCTGACTTGCTGGTGAAAACTGGAATGACTTTTTGACCATCTAGGGCTACAGCATAGGGCTCACGGCTAGCCAATACTGGAATGGTATGAAAACTATTAACCAATCGTAGACCATCCAAAAAATTTTCTGGATTGGCAATAAACTGACGCAGGGCAAAATCTATTTCTGAATTAAATGGATTCATCTCTATCTACTTTCCTTTTCTTCATGGTGTATCTGCTACTGGGAGGCTGGGAAGACTTCAAGACATAAGGCTGCTTATACTCAAACCAGGAGGAGGCCTGCTCAGCCCTTTTTTACAATCAAGTCAGTCGTGAGCTAGGGTTGAGCAGGGTTATTTGACTCGTCATGAGAGTGAGGAGCTGATTGATTAGAGTCCTGCTCTCCTAGGTGGTTAGACTTAGGTAACAAGGCTTTCATAGAAGCGTTGATCCGTCCTCTATCATCGATCTTAATAACCTTAACCGTTACGGTATCTCCTATTTTGAGAACATCTTCTACCTTGTCGGTATGCTCCCAAGAAATCTCGGAGATATGGACCAAGGCATCTGTCTTATCAAAGAGATTGACAAAGGCTCCGAATTTTTCAAGGCGGACAACTCTGGCATCGTAAATTTCGCCGACCTTAGCTTCACGTACCAGAGCAGCGATCATCTGCTTGGCCTGCGTAATGGCATCTTGGTCTGGTGAGAAGATCTGGACTTGACCTTTCTCGTCTATATCAATCTTGACGCCGGTTTCTTCAATAATTTTATCGATGGTCTCGCCACCCTTACCGATTACGACCTTGATTTTATCAGGATCAATCGTCATGATCTCAATTTTAGGAGCTGTTGGAGCCAACTGGGGTCTTGGAGTTGCTATTGTGGCTTCAATCACATCTAGGATCTCTAAGCGTGCTCGCTTGGCTTGAGCCAGAGCTTTTTTGAGGACAGCTGTCGTAATACCTGAAATCTTAATATCCATCTGCAGGGCTGTGATTCCTTTGCGAGTACCAGCCACCTTGAAATCCATATCGCCAAAATGATCCTCTAAGCCTTGAATATCTGTCAGAATAGCATACTGAAGCCCATCAGATACTAAGCCCATAGCAACACCAGCAACAGGTGCTTCGATAGGCACACCGCCAGCCATCAAGGCTAGGGTAGCGGCACAGATCGACGCTTGTGAAGAAGAACCATTGGATTCCAAAACTTCGGACACCAGGCGAATAGCGTAGGGAAAGTCTTCAAAGCTAGGAAGAACCCGGGCTAAAGCACGTTCCCCTAGAGCCCCATGACCGATTTCCCGTCTTCCTGGTGCACCGTATCGTCCAGTCTCTCCTACTGAGTACTGGGGAAAATTATAATGGTGCAAGAAGCGCTTATGATACTCAGGATCCAAGCCATCTACAATCTTACTCTCACTAATAGGGGCTAGGGTCAGCACCGACAGTGCCTGAGTTTGTCCGCGGGTAAAGAGACCTGAACCGTGGACACGTGGCAAGAAATCAATACTGGCTTCTAGCGGACGAATTTCCTCCAGACGGCGACCATCAGGACGGATTTTTTCCTCAATGATGAGGCGACGCACCTCGTCATGCTCCAGATCATCAAGGATTTTGGCGACCATCTCAAGTTTGTTATCCTTATCTTCATCTTGGGTCCAGCGCTTATCAAAACTGTCCAAAACTACTTTTTTAAGGGCCTCCATAGCCTTTTGACGCTCTTTTTTATCTGAAATTTTGAGGGCGTTTTTCATCTCAGGAAGGGAGATAGAAGCGATCGTTTGCTTCAATTCTGGATCTAGAACTTCTAATGCCACCTCAGTCTTAGGCTTACCAGCGTGAGCCACGATCTGCTCTTGGATACTGACCAGTTCTTTGATGGCACCATGCCCATAAAGCAGAGCTTCGAGCATGACTTCCTCTGATAGTTGGCTGGCTCCTGACTCGACCATGTTGATGGCTTCCTTGGTTCCTGCAAGGGTCAGATCCAGCTGGGATAGGGCTTTTTGGGCTGGTGTCGGATTGAGAATAAACTCACCATTGATATAGCCGACTTGAACACCTGCAATCGGACCATTGAAGGGAATATCTGAAATGGACAAGGCTAAGGACGAGCCAAGCATAGCCGCCATAGGGGCACTGGCTTCTGGATCATATGAGAGAACGGTATTGATGACTTGGACCTCGTGACGAAAGCCTTGGTCAAACATGGGGCGGATAGGACGATCGATAAGACGTGCGGTCAAGATCGCTTCGGTTGAAGGCCGTCCCTCACGTTTCATGAATCCACCTGGTAGCTTACCGGCTGCATACATCTTCTCTTCATAGTTGACCTGCAGGGGGAAGAAGTCTGTTTTTGCTGGTTCTTTAGACATGACTGCTGTACTTAATACTGTCGTATCACCATAACGAATGACAACAGCACCATTGCTCTGCTTAGCAACCTGACCAATTTCTACGACCAATCTTTTACCTGCTAAAGTCATTTGGAAGGTTTGTTTTGCCATCGGACCACCTTTTCTATCATTGGATTTAGATTGACTCTATTCTATCACAAAAGGCCCTTCCTGATAAGCCTGGCAGCATAGTTATTTGGGCTTTGCCTCAGAAAGTCTAGCTAGCAAAAATCCCAAGCGCTCTAGGTAAGCACTTGGGATTATCATTTGACTAATGGCTGGAATTAGACATGGTTTAAAATCTGGGCAAAGAGATAGAGAAAAAGCCAGAAAACGAGCAAAAGTCCTAGGCCTGACAGCCCCGCCTGAATGCGGTGCCCCCTACTAGGGTTTCCAGGTAGACCAATACCAAATAAGGTAGGACCTAGTAAGAAAAAGCCATAGAAAATAGCATCTACCTTTAGCTGCAGTGCCACAAAAGACAGGACAAATATGAGTAGGCCCATTAGTAAAAGCCATCTCGTCTGGCGGTGGGGCAAACGCAGGGCTAACCCGATAAAGAGACAGCCCAGTACAGGCATGAGCAGGATTAAACCAAAAATAAGATTGAATAATGACATAGCATTATTATAGCATAGAGCTCCTAGAGAGTCCCTGATAGAGTCGACGACTCCTACTACAGGGAATTTTGGGTCACTGAAATGAGTGGATGATCGTGGAGCAAAACGCACCCCTTAATGATAGGAGTGCGCTATATTTGTCTAGGCTCTACTTTTCAACGATTAAAACTGATCAATAAGGAGCTGCCTCATATCTGAGATATAGGGCTGGCGAGGGTTGGCAGGGGTGCATTGATCATCGTAGGCTAGACTAGCTAGACGGTCAAGCGCTGCATCGAAGTCTTTTTGACTCACTCCATTAGCAGAGAGACGAGGATCAACATCTACGGCCTTCATAAGCTCATCAATGCGTTGGCAGAGGGCCTCAACCAGGTCAGCATCTGATTGGCCTTTGAGTCCCAAAGCACGAGCAATATCAGCATAATCTTTTTGCGCACGGTATTGCTCATAGCGTGGGTAAACAGAACGCTTCACATTACCAGCAACGCCATTAAAGCGGATAACGTGCTGCATGGCGATAGCGATCGCTAAGCCGTGCGGAAGCCCAAACTCACCACCTGTCTTGTGAGCCAGGGAATGATTGATCCCAAGGAAGGCATTTCCAAAGGCCATCCCAGCTATGGTCGATGCGTAGTGCATATTTTCTTTGGCTTGCTCACCACGAAGTGTTGGATGGGCAGGATCATAATGATAGGCGTCCTCTAAATTTTCCATGATCAATTTGATAGCTTCTAGAGACCATGGACGGGTGAAGTCAGATGCCATGACTGAGACATAAGACTCTAGGGCATGGGACAGGGCATCTAATCCAGAGAGAGCCGCTGTGCGTTTAGGAACAGTCATGACAAACTCAGGATCAACGATAGCCACTTGTGGTACCAGCTCATAGTCGGCCAGAGGGTATTTCACATGGGTCAGGTCGTCAGTAATAACGGCAAAAGGAGTCACTTCAGCACCTGTACCAGACGTTGTTGGGATACAAAAGAGGCGGGTCTGTCTTTGATGTTTAAACTTGACGATTCTTTTGCGGATATCGATAAATTTTTGTTGCAATTCTAAGAAGAAATCACTAACTTCATCATAGGAATCCAGCCAAGCACTGTCTCGATCCAGTGAAACTTCGTAAATGAGGCGGGCAATTTTGGAGGCGTCAATGGCAGATCCACCACCGATTGCAATAACGGTATCAGGCTTGAAATCACGCATTTGCTTGGCAATCTCGATGGTTTGTCCAAGAGTTGGATCAGGCTTGATTGTTCCATAGACAGCAGTCATCACTTTTTCATCACGCAGAGCGAGCTGAGCGAGAACGGTATCGACAAAGCCAAACTGAACCATTCCAGGGTCTGCCACAATCAGGGCTCGACTCATTGGTTCATAGTCATCTTGTAAGTAAGAAATTGCATTTTTTTCGTAGTAAGTTTTTTCTGGTAGGCGCACCCATTGTGGACGATTACGACGCTTAGCCACCGTTTTGACATTGAGGAGGTCGCCAGTTGATAGATTGTGTGACAATGAATTTTTCCCCCATGATCCTGTTCCAAGTGTTAAGCTGGCCTTGAGCGCATCGGTGTAGATGTCACCGATACCACCGATAGAATCCGGTTGGTTGACAAGGATACGAGAGGCTTTGACACGGTCCCCATACTCAGCAACGAAGGGATCGGCTTGCGATCCAATCTGAATAGCCGCATTGTGACCTGCGCCTTCATGCTCAAGGAGCGCCTCTACAATAGCAATCCCATCTTCACGGTCCTTAGCCTTATAAACAGACAAGAGTGGAGAGAGTTTTTCTGAAGAGAGTTTTTCTCCGATATTTTTTGCCTCTAGCTCAAATAAAAGGACATCCTTACCTTCTGGCAAGTCAAGGCCTGCTCGCTCACAGATCCAGCGAGCTGACATACCTGCAACAGGGCCGTTGACCCCGCCTTTGTCATTAAAGACAGTTTCTTCTAGCTTTTTGTAATCCTTTTTAGGGACTAGGTAGGCACCTTTTTCTTGCATCTTCTTGAGCCAGTCGTCATAAATGGCGGCTTCTACGACAGCAGAATTTTCTGTTGCACAGATCATACCATTGTCAAAGCGCTTAGACATGAGCAGGTCTTCAACAGCCCGATCCAAATGTGCGGTCGCATCCACATAAACCGCACCATTACCAGCCCCAACTCCCATAGAGGGGTTACCAGAGCGAAGGGCGGCATTAACCATACCAGGCCCACCTGTCGCAAGAATAGAAGCGATATGAGGATTGGTAATCAAGGCATTAGTATTAGCGATTGAGGGAGTCTCGATCCATTGGATAATATTCTCTGGCGCCCCTGCCTTGATCGCAGCATCATAGAGAATCCTAGCGGCATGACTCGAGCACTGTTGAGCGCCTGGATGAAAGGCAAAGACGATGGCATTGCGGGTCTTTAGAGCTACCAAGATCTTAAACATGGTCGTCGAGGTTGGATTTGTCGTTGGGACGATACCCGCAATCACACCTAGAGGAGCTGCGATTTTAACCTGACCTTTGACCTTATCCTCATCAATGATACCAACCGTCTTTTCATTTTTGATGAGCTCATAGATATTTTCCGTCGCAAAGTGATTCTTGATGTCCTTATCTTCTACAATACCACGCTTGGTCTCAGCGACAGCCTCTTTGGCCAACTCAAGCGAGCGCTCAGAACCCGCCAGAGCCATAGCTGCAACAATCTGGTCAACTTTTTCTTGGGTATAATTGGCGAAAATTTTTTCTGCTTCTAGGGCTTTATCAACCAAGCCAGCTGTATAAACTTGTGCTTCTTCCTCAGCCGTCATAGTCTCTACCTTTGTATCCTTTGCCATAGGAAACTCCTCCATTTTAAGCGGTTATCTATCAGATCATCTCTATAGAAGAAATACTGTAGCCGTTTATCATTTTGTATTTGTGATTTTTTTCACGATATTAGTATATTATATTTCTGGACCACTGTCAATAGATAATGTGAATTTTTTCACTTATTAAAGTATAAGGAGGACATCAACTATTGAGGGAATTAAAAAGCAGATCTTCCCAGAGTTAAAGGAGAGATCTGCTCTCAGAAAATAATTTAAGGATGCTATCAATCTTGAGATGGGACTGGAGGTTCAAAACTAATCAACTCATTCTTTCCATAGATCTTATAAGAAAGGAAAATTATCAACTGCTAAAGACTTCATGATAAGAAATCTTGGTCTTCAAATAGGACATGCTCTTTTAAAGATGGCTTATGAGAGGCTAGTAGCATCGCACTTACTATTATAAGTCCTGTAAGAACAACCTTAAAAACAACCGTCCACGTAAGATATCGGGTCAAGCCACCAATGAACAAGGTCACTATAGCAGCCAAGCCAATTCCTATAAAGAAATAGTCAAAAATTCTCTCATAATCTTTATCATAATCAGCTTTATCATTTTCTTGTTTGAGCATCAATTATCTCCTTCTAAATTCATCATAACTGACTCTGCAAGCCACTTACTCTATTACTTCTAAAGGCTTCCTCCGATCTGCTCAGGGAGGTTAGGTCGTTAGTCCTATTATAGGCTTCTACTAGTTGAGATTCAAGTTAGAAGAGTATTTTTCTGTATCAAACAAATAAAATTATGACTGTAAAGTGGTTAAGTTATCCAACAATAAACACTACTGTTAATCTATCGAGCCTAGAAAACAAAAGATGATACCTGTTACAAAACAAGTATCATCTAAATGAATAGATAGAAAATAATCCAAAGAAGGGATTACATTTATCTGTAGTCAAAATTGCAGGGTAAGCTATTGCAAATGATTTACTCTATCATTAGCTTGCGTTCCTCAACAATATCACTACACCACTAATATTATCAAAATACCTTCAGATTATTTTTTATAATAAAAAATAATTTAATGAGAGGTCACTATATCAATAACTCGAGATATAGTTTCAAAATCAATAACAGCTTTGCCTTTTTTAATACTTGTTAAGGAGTACTCCTTGTATTCGTCTTGGTCGGATACAACTACTGTAGCAGCGGAATTTACGTTATAATACTGAGCTAATTTTTTCCCTCGCTTGCTACTGATATCGATAAAATAGATACTTTCTTTGTCCTCTGAAGAAATGTGCTCTAACAGATAAGGTACGGCCACTTTACAACGTTTACACCCATATCTATAAAAAAATAAGATCTTTTTTCCCTTGGAATTCTTAGATAATAGTTTCATTGCGGTGTCATCCCTAAAAAGTAACCGATCAGAATTCAAGAGTATATTCGTCTGTACAGTTCTATAATGAGATATTCGTGTTGTCAAAAGGGTAGCACATAGATAGAAGGAAATCACACAAGATGCCAATAATAAAAGATAGCGATAAGAGACCCTTGCTTTTAGTGCATATATACTAAGAACCATTAATAATATAATTGAGAATGAACTGATCATTACCGAAGGATGCCATAAGATCCGCCCATTAATATTTAACGAATAGATGCTACCAATCAACAAAAATAGCAGCATTATAATAAATACAAGTAAATAACTCTTATAACTTCGTGTCATATCACACTCCTAAAAATTAAGGCATCAAAGGCCAATAATAAGCATCCGGTTCACTATTCTAATGTAACTCGTCAGCAATCTAGTGCCATTAACTCTAGTTTATTAAATAATATCTAAGAAAACAAGTTTTAGTTAGATAACGTCCTCAATGAAGTAGAACTTTTTATAATAAAGAGTTCTACTCATATTTTAAGCTATACTAAAGTAGTTATCATAAAGAAAGGATATTTACAGTATGTCAAAATCATTTTTCACTCGTAAATCAAGTCTCTTATTATCCGCTAGTATCTTGGGATTAGCACTCACCACATCTACCCCGGCTAGTGCAGAAACATTGTCTGCACCTTCTGTTCGACTTCCTAAACATTTTATCAAATCTATTAACTCTCTGGTAACAGCTACTGCATCAGCTGACGATCAAGTAGATGTACCTGATAGCGACACAGAAACACCCGATAATAACCAAGAAGCTCCGCAAGAAAATCAACCCGATGATGGCAATTCTGATCAGTCAGAATCTGATTCTAATTCATCATCCGAAGCCGAGCAGCCTAATTCTGACGATAGTGTGCCGTCATCCGAAGCACCTGATTCTAGTGATCCATCTGAGGAGACCCAGCCATCATCTGAAGAATCTGACTCTAATGATAGTTCTTCATCAGAAGAAACTCAGCCACCATCTGATAATTCGGTACCTTCCGACGGTACCGATGCTCCAGATCAAGGATCTGAATCTGGATCACAAGCAGGTGATTCTGATGATTCCTCCTCACAAAAAGGATCTGATGGCTCAGCAGACAAGGGAAAATCAGAGTCAGATTCCTCATCATCTGATGAAAAAGAAGCTCCAAGCAGTGGTACAGATGTCCCTAACCAAAGTGGGAAAGATTCATCTGATCCAAAGAATTCTAAATCGTCAGATAAACAAGATTCTGGTGATGCGGAAAAATCATCTAAAAATCACTCTGCACCGTCAGATAAAGCTAACTCATCAAATAATAAGGCAAATACTTTACCTAAAACAGGTGAAGCAAAAACGCCTCTCACAGTATACGCCGCTATTGTATCTGCGCTAAGTGCTGCAGTGATCTTTATTAAAAAATTTCCTATAAAAAAATCATAATCCATTGTAATAGATGAGGTTGGATCAACATTTTCCAGCTTCGTCTATTTTTGTTGATGATAGAACAAAAGTTATGATTAATCAATAGCTTACAAATATAGAAAAACACCCCTTGAAGGGGTGTAAAATTGATAAACGCAACTCATTCTTCTTTGTTGATCTCCACACGATTTTTCATCATCCTATGATAAAGTTCTGGACGCAATTGCTTTAATCGTTCAGGCTCGATCATTGCAAACTTTCGGCCATCAACTTCGTGAATCTCTACACCAAGTTCTTTAGCCAGATGACTATCATGCAAAACAAGCATGCCTTTTTCTTTGTTTTTCATGTTCCCTATCTTCCTTCTACCTCCTAACTGGTCGGTCCATCTTCTTTTTCATGATTTTCAATCTATTCCAGTCTATCTATTCATTATAAATTTTACACTTTTTTCGACTAGATTGTTTTTATTATACCATATTTATGTTCAGCAGCTCTGATGGTTACTCATCGCATGGTTAGGTAGGCAAGTGAGGAAATGATTTTATAGCTAGTTACTAATTGTTATCTAATTCTCGGCGCCATTAACTCATACATTAGTCTGCAGTGAATCTAACTTGCTGTTCTTTTTCATCAATTTTCATCATATACTTACCATTACTATAGCGTACGTCTGTACTTGATAAACAACTTCTAATAAGACTAGAGCTACGAGGAATGGTGATATCAATCTTTTGTTCGATTTCCGATAAAGATAGCTGCTGGATCTCATCTGAGAAAAATTGCTTCAACAGAGAAATATCATGAGCGTATTCAGAAAAGAATTCAGCTGGTTCTTTGAGTAGATTTTGATATTGGAGATAAGAATAGTGTCCCAAAATAGTTTCAACCTTTTGATTAAATCCCTTGGTAGTCAATCCCTCTTCTACTATCAGAAAATCAAAGTATAAAATGCGATTTGCTAGTAGAAAAATATCTTCAATCTCTTCCTGTAAGAAGCCATCTCTCTTTAGTAGTGATCTGATCTGTCTTTTGGCATAATAGGGTTTCAAATCAAACTGAATACAGATATTATGTAGACTTACCCCAGCTACCATTTCATCGATGATAGATACAACCATGTCATCATTTGTCGACTTCTTGTAAACATTTAGAGAGTTTTCTATACTTTCTAAGCTGATCACTTTAATGTTATCTTGAGACATATTTCTTTTTCCTTCTAGGCAATCCAAAATTTCTTTTCTTTTATTAGAATTTATGTTGTTCCATTACTTTTTTAGCTGAAACATTTTCTTCCCTTTAAATGACCTAATATTTTCACTCGTTTGTGGAAATACTATGGTTTAACTCAAAAAAATTGTTTATTAATCAATTCTTTATCCCAGTATTATTTAAAAGGAAGACTTCAGATTGACGATACATCAAAGGAGCACTCACGACTAGAACTCCCCATTTTTCGGGGAATCTTGATGATATGCCAATTGTGGGAGATATCCATCCTATATATTAAGTTATCCTTAAGAATCATCAACCAGAAACAGGGTAACATTATTTGTAGCATTTGTAAATATTTTTTAATGACACATTGTCAAGTCAAGTGCAACAAGTTCGTGGATAGACTAGGATCCCATTGATTAGGCTGTTTGGGCTAGCCCAAACAGAAATTTTGCTGTTTTGTAATGATGAAGTCGTCTAGGTCTCTCG
>NZ_JBZFUN010000007.1:0-78557 GCF_058314555.1 Streptococcus sp. ALY_211
AGGCTTGAACACCTTTATTGTAGCGCGTTTGGAGTTTTTTTGGTATAACCTCTGTTGCGCACCCGCATAGCGGGTGGTTTATTTGTCTCGAATCTACGAAGCGAGACGGACTGAAAGTCACATAACAAAAAATGGCTAGTCCCTCTCCAATCCAGGACTAGCCACCTCTAAATAGCTTTATGATATTAAATCGGTCTCAATAAACTTTCTTTTCATAATCCCTTAAAATACGACCAACTGTAGCTATATCACTGCTCTTCAATGTTGAGCAAGCTGTGCACAATGATTGTGGCTGGAATACCATAAGCTAAGCCGTTGTAAAAATAACTCCAGATCTGACACTGATTAGCAATCAGCTTAAAGGCTAAGAAGAAAAATAGAGCAAAAAGTATCGTTACTAAATTACGTTTTATTAACATCACGTGAACCTCTACTTGATAAAATTTTATTCTTCCCTTTTTGTATCGCTGTTAGGAGTTAACAACAATTATTATTATACTCATTTGATGATTATTTCAAAGACTAATATCATGAATTGTTAATTTTTTATCATGAAGTGCTGTTTTTAATGCTTGATTTTATGTTAATCAGCCATTTTAGCGACAGAAAAAAAGACCGCACCTAGCAGTGCAGTCCTATAAGATCAGTAAGCAGACCTGAGAGAGTCCTACAGCGATCCCTAAGCCGTAGCCCCAAAAGATATCACGGGGATAATGAACGCCACCAATTACTCTAATGAGACCAAGAATGGCGGATAGGAAAAGATTTAATGCAGCCAGTCCTGGACTCAGTTGGAGACTAAGACAGCTGATCAAGCAGGCAGAAAAAATATGACGGCTAGGCAGACTGTGCCCCTTTGTTTCTTTTTGTAAAAGAGGCTCTATTTCCCAACTCTCATAGGGTCTTGGACGATTATAATAGTGCCTAAAAAAACTGACAGCAAGGAAGCTAAGAGCTGGTAGAGACAGATTTAAGAACAAATCCTGCCATTGTCTGTTTACTAATAGGTGACCGAGAATAAAAGGGTAAAGCAGGTACATATAGACTGTTAAGACTTGATTGAACCCTTTAAGAAGGATCAAAGCACTTGGATAATGACGAAAGGGGGCACTTAGCCATTTGTAGAACTGTGCATAATCCTTCATCACGACTCCTTGAGGTAAGTGATCAGCTGAGGCATATATTTCCGACCATCTTCTAGTCCCTGCTGATAGATCTCATCTAGTTTGTTAGGATCTGTCTCTAAGCGTCCAATCTTTAGATCTGATCCTGGCCGAATACTAAAGAGCTCCCCTTCTTCCTCTAGGTGTAAAATTTCCTCTATCGTCTGGTTATAGGTTTTCCATCGCTGACTGGCTACCTTGATAAACTTAGGATACTTGCGATAGGCCAATTTATAAAGGAATCCATTCGACGGTTTTTTGCGATAGGCCAGCGGTCGTGTTTGAACGACGATGAGCTTATCATAGCCTTGTTGCCGTGCAAAATCTACTGGAATCGAGTCTGACAAGCCACCATCGAGATAGTGCTTGCCCTGCCATTCAACCATCTTAGAAGCTAGGGGCAAAGCTGAACTGGCCCGCAAAATCTCCATGTCTTTAAAGACATCTCTCACCTTTAAATAGGCTGGCTTTCCTGTCTCAACCTCTGTTGCCACAGCATAAAAATCCGTTCCTGATTCTTCAAAGGTCTTCTGATCAAAAACATCTAAAGCTAAAGGAACTTGGTAATAGGCAAACTCTTTATTAACAAAATTTCCGGTGCGAAGCCAAGACCACAAACTCATATAGTTTTTGTGGCCGATATATTTTTTATTGTAGCGCAGTCCGCGTCCTCTTTGCTTAGATGGTAGATTGACACCAAACAAAGCTCCCGCTGAAACAGCAACAATCCCATCGACTTCAATTCCAGTCTCTAAAAATGCATCTAAGACACCTGCAGTATAGAGACCTCTCATACCGCCGCCTTCTAATACTAATCCAACTTTCATTGTCTCTCCTTCAAACCATTTCAACTCCTGCCTGCCCAAGGTTTTATTGCATCCATACGACTGATGTCTTAGGATTAGCGAGGTTCATCAAGATAGGCTGACAGTCCCTCAGCTAACCTAGCATAGCCTGCTTGGCTTAGATGGAGTCCGTCTGTCGTCCAAAACTCCGCTAACTGTCCTGAGGGATCCAGTAAGGAATCAAAAATATCGATAAACTCAACACCAGGTAAATTGGCAAGCTGTTTATTCAAAGACTGGATCATGTCATTTTTCCTGATCTTGACACGTTCTTTATAAGCCTCAGATTCGTTGACAGGTAAAACAGATATGAGATAGATACGACTCCACGGCGCCAACTCTCTCAAGCCAGCTAGGATCTCCTCAATGCTGATAGCCGTATCTGCTGCACTGTAGCCCATTCCCAAATCATTAGTGCCAATCAGCAAAAAAATCTTCTCTGCCTGAACCTGTCCCAGAAGATCAGGGATATGCCCTGCCATCCAATGAGCCGTTAGGCCAGCAATCCCATGATTAACCAGAGGTAAGTCGTGTCCTAAAAACTTCTTCAAAGAAAAGAACTCTACCAGCGAGCTCCCTAAAAATAATATAACACCTGTCTTAGCAGACTCAGTCGCAAATATCTGGCAGCGCTCTTTGCGATGCTGTGCTAAGGCAGGATCATGTGCAGATTCCATAGTCATACGATTAGTCTAGCAGAATTGTTATTAATTTACCACTATTGGCTCATTGTTATGTGCTAATTCTACAGGAATCTCAAACGTTACTACCAGTCTGTCTCTATTTCTTTCATCTATCTATAGCAAAAAAAGAAGACATATGTCTTCTTTTTCAAATAAGTTTAGTCATCAATATCAGCGCCATAACCATATTTACTGCTAAGTTGATAATCATCACCTGTTTGAATAAATTCCAGATCTACACTTTGAGCTTTATCACCTGTAGCAGAGAAGTCATCATAGCTAACTTTGAGACCTTTTTTCGCCTCTGAATCACCGCTGTATCGATCAATGGTATAGTGAGCTTTACTTGGCTTATCATGCTTATCTTTGATGGTGCTCCATTTTGTACCACCATCACCAGTATCGTAATCTCCTTCTTTCAAAGCATCATAATCTGCTTTGGTCCAATCAGATTTATAGCTTTCTCCTTGAGTATCGATATCATCTGCTTCAAATCCAGCAGAATAATAATCCAAGATCCAAGTACCATCATACTGTTTGGAGAATGATAGACGAACCCTAGTATCATAGTCATCATCACTCTTTTCATAAGTCAAACTTAGACTATCTCCAGAAATTTGAGCTTCAGTCGCTTTCCCATAGGTCTCTACAATGTCAGCAACCGAATCTTTTTCGATCTCAAGATCTTCAACCTTGTCCATAGTCCAGTCAAAGTCATAGTCACCATCAGTATATTCAGATACGTCTGTACTATCATCCTTGACAGTAGTCTTCTTTTTAGACTCTTTAGCAGAGCTTTCTTCTGTCTTAGCCTTGGAAGCTGAAGAATTGGAAGAATTAACCACAACGCCACCGATACTGATAATAACAGCAAGCCCAGCAACAGCAGTTGCAATGATTGACAGAAGCTTAGCATCTTTTTTATTCAAAATAATTAAGGTTGCAGCTACAATCAAACCAAGAACAGCAAGTCCTAAAAAGATAAATGATAACTTGGTAAAGGACAAGCCAGCAAAAATCAAAGAGAATACAATGGAGATGATAGGAGCAATAAGGCTCAAGCCTTTGCCACTATTACCAGTCATACCTGGTTGCATCATACCAGGCTGAGCAAAACCGGGCTGTTGGAAGCCTGGCTGCTGGAAACCACCTTGTTGTGGCTGGGCTTGCGGCATTTGAGGCTGAGCAAATCCAGGCTCTTGTTGAGGGGCTTGCCCTTGTACTGGAGCGGACTGCCCAGATAAGGGCTCTTGAGTGGGCATATCAGCAGCTGACTCGTTAGCTGCTGGCGTTGATGCTGATAAATCTTGAGCAGGGGCATTATCCACAGCTGATTCTTGCGGAGCAGCAGGTTGATTATCTGCAACTGGGTTTTCTTGTAAACCTGCAAGAGCTGGAATTTGAGTCAAGTCAAAATTTGTATCTTTTGCCTTAGCGAACTCAGCAGCTGTAGGTTTACGACCAGTAAGAGCTTCAAACTGCTTTACCCATTCTTCTCTAGTGTTCATATCGAACTCCTTTACTTAATACTTGTAGAATACTTGAGTGTACCTTAAATGATACTTAATGTATTTTACCATAAATCAGTATCAAATGTAAAGATCTATGTAACAAATACTCAATAAAATTTAAATAAAAGTTACCTAAATTCTATACTGTCTCTTAAACTTTTTAGTAATTAATAAAAGAGCGCAGAGAAATCAAATTCTTCAAATTATTGATTTCTCTCCAACTCTCTTATACTGATATCCTATCGAATTATTTGACTTTCTCTTCCTGATAATCGCAAGCGTCATTACTGCAGACGACCTGCTTGCCGCCACCACGGACTTTCTTTTCAACTAAATAATGTTGGCATTTGGGACAGTTACGGCCTACCGGGAGATCCCAAGAGGTGAAATCACACTCAGGATAGCGATCACAGCCATAGAAGATACGATTCCGTTTAGTTTTGCGCTCGATCACTTGTCCTTTACCACAGGTTGGGCAGGTCACACCGATTTCTTTGGTGATGGCCTTGGTATTATGGCAGTCTGGAAAGTTGCTGCAGGCATAAAATTTACCGTATCGCCCTAATTTTATGACCATCGGATGACCACAAAGATCACAGTCAAAACCTGCTGGCTCATCCTTGATCTGAATCTTTTCGATACCATCTTCTGCTTTTTCCAACTCTTTTTCAAACGGTTTGTAAAATTCGTCAATAACTTTTTGCCACTTCTGCTTTCCTTCACCCACACCGTCGAGCTTGTCTTCCATCTCGGCTGTGAAGGCGACATCAACGATATCTGGGAAAAACTCTATGATGAGGTTGTTGACAATCTCTCCCAGCTCAGTAGGCTCAAAACGTTTGGCTGCCAGACGGACGTAGTAACGCTTTTGAATCGTTTCAAGAGTCGGTGCATAGGTAGAAGGACGGCCAACCCCATTTTCCTCCAAGGTCTTGATAAGTGTAGCCTCAGAATAGCGGGCTGGCGGCTGAGTAAAGTGCTGCTCAGGTGTGGTTGTGACCTTTTTGACCTTATCGCCTTCTGCCATCTCTGGGAGCATTTTGTTCTTATCAGAGTCATTATAGACAGCTAGATAACCATCAAATTTGACTTGACTACCATTAGCATTAAAAATAACACCATTTTGACCCAAGGTTACCTTCATCGTGTCAAAAACGGCTGCTGTCATCTGACTAGCTACAAACCGATTCCAAATAAGGGTGTAGAGTTTAAGCTGGTCTTTATTGAGGTATTTGGCGATAGATTCGGGCGTATTGAACACACTGGAAGGGCGAATGGCTTCGTGGGCATCCTGAGCACCGGAAGCATTTTTCACGCGATTACCATGCTTAGAATACTTAAGACCAAAGCGATCGGTAATAAAGTTTGCGGCGTCATTTTGCGCCACTGGACTGATGCGAGTCGAGTCCGTCCGCATATAGGTGATCAACCCCTGCTGACCGCCACGACCAAGACTAATCCCTTCGTAGAGCTGCTGAGCAACCATCATGGTCTTACGGGTTCTAAAATTAATCTTATTAGCCGCATCCTGCTGGAGTGATGAGGTTGTATAAGGGAGAGGAGCATTGCGGCGGCGCTCCTTTTTTTCAACCTTATCCACACTAAAATCATCACTAGTCAGACGGGCTAGGACCTGCTGGACATCATCTTGAGTTTTCAGCTTGAACTTTTTACCATCGAGACCATAAAAACTGGCTTGGAACTTTTTATTTCCTTTTTTGAAAGCACCATCAATAGTCCAATATTCTTCTGGTTTAAAGTTTTTTATCTCATTTTCTCGATCAATAATCAGCTTAAGAGCAACAGATTGCACACGCCCGGCTGACAGACCCTTTTTGACCTTCTTCCAGAGTAAGGGTGATATCGAATAGCCCACAATACGATCCAAGACACGACGTGCCTGCTGAGCATCTACTAGGTCCATGTCAATCGTTCGTGGTTCAACAAAAGCATTTTTGACCGCATCTTTTGTGATCTCATTGAAGACAACCCTGTTTTTTTCCTGGGGATTTAAGTCTAAAATATGAGCTAAATGCCAGGAAATAGCTTCTCCTTCACGGTCCGGGTCACTGGCCAGATAGACTTGCTTGGCTTTTTTTGCCTCTTTTTTCAAATCATTAATCAAGGGACCCTTGCCTCGAATATTGATATACTGTGGCTCATAATTATTTTCAAAATCAATAGACATCGAGGACTTTTTCAGGTCTCGAATATGCCCTACTGAGGCAACAACCTTATAATTGCGTCCTAGATACTTCTCAATCGTCTTGGCCTTGGCAGGGGACTCTACGATGACCAAGTTTTTCTTGGGTGTGGATCGTTTAGTCGTTTTTTTAGCCCCTGATTTTTTGACGGTTTTCTTTGCCGTCTTAGCTTGAGTTGCTACTGCCATGAGTATCCCTCCCTCTCATCTTGATAAACTCCTAGCATGATAACCCACTTTTCAGGGACTGTCAATCAAAAACGTTTTTCCTATAGGAAAACTCAATAATGAATTACACCTAAAATTTGGTAAAATCCACTATTGCCATAGGGTTTAGAAGGTATAAAGTTCAAAAAGCAAAGGCTCATTATAATAGCTGATACTCTTCTAAAATATCCTGACCACTAGTGATACATTTACAACCTTCTTGAATCAGATGAAGGCAGCCATCCGATTTGCCATCGATGATATTGCCGGGTACAGCATAGACATCCCGTCCTTCCTCCATGGCTCGCTCACAGGTGATCAGACTACCCGATCGGCGCTTAGCTTCCACAACTAAGGTTCCCTGCGAGAGTCCTGCAATGATACGATTGCGCTCTGGAAAATGGAACTTAAGTGGCCGTTGACCGGCTTCGTACTCTGATAAAATCAAATGATGCTTGGCCATGTAATCTTGCAGATCCCGATTTTCTTTGGGATAGTATTGGTCTAGGCCTGATCCGACCACTGCTATCGATTGACCGCCATTTTTTAAACTAGCCATGTGGGCAGCTGTGTCAATCCCTCTGGCTAAACCACTGACAATCACCAGATTATTTTTTAGGCCTAAAATAATTTTTTGGACAGAAGCTACTCCAACTTTAGAACAATCACGAGATCCTACAATAGATAACTTCATCCTCTCTAAAAGTGTCAAATCTCCTTGGTAAAACAGGAGGACAGGTGGGTTGTACATTTCTGCCAAAGCCATTGGGTAGATCTCGTCCAGAATCGAAAAAGATGGGAACTTCTTAAATGTCTGCTTAAGCTCCTTGATATCTAACGCTTTATAACGCTCCATGAATAGAACCGGCTTGCTAGTCTCAGAGATGACTGCCATGTCTCTTAGGGATAGAGAGCGTTGACTGGTCTTTTGGTAATGGATAATATGATTGACTTGTAGATTACTCAATCCAGCCTGCTTGAGCTTGAAGAGTTCAAAATTATTCATAAATACACCTCTATCTATTTATCCGTAAAAAATTTTAAAAAGTGTATTTGTTTTATAATTTTTTAGAAATAAATTTATGTAAAATTATATTTTCAACTGTAAAAAAGGCTGGGAATTTCATCCCAACCTTTACGCTGATACTGGCTATTTTCAGGTCTTCTTTTTTATATTAGGCTCTTCAGCTCTTGTTATTTGTTGTCTTTTGACTCCTTATAACTGTTGAAATTATCCATTTCCTCCCTTATCTCAGACTCACTGGAGCTTGAAGGAACAGAATAAGGAGGCTCCTTGTACTCATCGGTGGTATCTGGTCGGCTATTAGGGTGATAAAAACTGGTAAAAGCTACCACCACGATCAGCATGACCCCAAAGCTTGGTAACAAACTCACTAACTTCTCTGATAGTGTCAGAGACACTTTAGCTTGTAATTCCTGCTGCCAGTTCGGATGAGCTTTGGTCTTTTGGGACAGATTCTTAAGATGAGGAGCCAGAAAGATCATCTGAAAGGCTAGCAAGGAACTAATGCAGATATAGTTAAATTTTCTGATGTTCGACTCATCAATGTTTGATGTATTCATCATGATAAGAAAGATGATATAAAGTGCCGCTATGGGAAAAACTCCCATGGCTGTCCAAACCCTTTTCAAGCGATAGTGGGCAAAGTCCTGTAATTCTTGCTGGTATTTGTCCTTCTGATTCGTTAATATCCTGCTGACTCCTTATTTAATTATTGGTATGAGAGATTATCCTCTTAGTAATAGGTTGTTGCCAATATATTGACAATAACTGCACTAACAAACTTAAAACTCCCCTAATCTGACAAATAGAGCAACTATTGTTTTGCTAAGTATCGCAAATATCTTCTCATCATAACAACTGGACTTATAATTAGAACTATTTACTTCTGTGCTTGCTACTACAATCTCATGAAAATCAGGATAAGTTGACTGTGTGTCTGTAAAAGAGCATTGAGATTAGTTAGCACTCTTTTGTCTATATAATAAGAAATCAGCCATCAAATCGGTGACGGCCGTCTCATTTTCATCATACTTTTTGGTAATTGAGAAGAGCTCCGATTAAATCGGCATCACTTTGGTAATGAGCAGTCTTGATGGTCAGGGCCTTAAAGTGCTGGGAGCCAAGAACACTGTCAAACAGTTTTTGGTACTCTTTTTTGACCGTGTCAAGCAAGAGAGGCTGGCTGCTGATCGCCCCTCCTATAACCACCAGATCAATCTGCGTATGGATCTGAAGCGTCAGCACAAGGTGGGCAATTCTGCGACAATAGTCTTCAAATAAGGCTAGGAGCTCTCGAGAAGATCCATCCTTCAAACGATCAAAAACAGACTGTATATCTGGCTGATCTAGCTGTAACAACTCACCAGCCTGCTGGATAAAATGATCAGCTGGACCTGTCTGCTCCAGCAGCTTTTCTAAGGTCTCTTTATTGAGATCAAGGGCGTCTTTGAGGGCACCGAGTCGATTGGATTGAGAATCTTTTTTAGCCTTGCTGGCATAGCTAGACTGATGTTGGCTCAAAGGAAAACTGACAAGATGCTTATCGACCATCAAACTTAGTGTTGCCCTTGTCTCTAACATTAGGACAGCCCCACTATCAACCTCTTTTAAGGGGCCATTTGCCGTCTCTGCTAGTGTCACGGCATTCGTCTGGTTGATCACTGATACTGGTAGATCAAAGGCTTCTGATAGATGCTGGGCCAAGGGATAATCCTTGAGGTAGGGAAGGACATGACTGTGGAATATACGTCCTCCCTTGCTGACTTCCCCAGGAAAGGAGACAGCGATCCCTTGGATATGATGACGGTAAGGCGCTATAATCACTCTCAAGGTTTCTAAAAACTCTTCGAGATTGTCCGGAGTTGGCACTGTCGTTTGATCGTAGAAATCTAGACTGGCATCTAAGAGGGCATGCCTGATGTCAGTTCCTCGGACAGCGATGGTTAAAAAGTAAGGATAGGAATAATCTCTAAGTACCCGTGCGGGATTACCGCCAACTAGGACGTTACTTCCAAAACTTCTAGTGATAACGGTGCTGGGCTCTACTCTGACATTGTGGCCTAGTGTAACGCCCGGTAAAATCATGGCTCCACTCCCTAATTGTAGATTATCGCCAATGACTACAGGCCTTCCAAATTCCTTCCCAGACACTTTTTCTGCATCACTGGCGGCATGAAGAGAGGTCAAAATCTGGCAATTATCACCAATCTCAGCATTGTTGCCGATATGAATTTCACAGACATCAACAAAGGTTGTATTGGCCCCTGCTTGGAAGTTTTCTCCCAGATAGATATGACTACCATAGTCACACTCAAAACCTGGACCAAGGCTAACTGATTGCCCCGTCTGACCAAGAAAGGTCTTGATCAGTACATCTGCCTGATCTGGGTGTTCCTCTGTATTGATCATGCGCGTCATAATACGCGCCCTTTCTCGAAGATCGACCAGCTCTGGATCTGACGCATTATAGAGGCGTCCAGCTAACATCTTTTCACGCTCGGTCGTTATCCTTTTCTCTATTCCTTTATTCATTTCTATTTCCCATAATAGCTCTTATCTCCTCAAGTCATAACATTGATTTAATAGGCTCAAAGGTCTTGCGATGGATAGGCGTGATCCCTTTTTCCTTTAAACCACGCAGATGATCCTTGGTGCCATAGCCAGCATTGGACGAAAAGCCATAGCCTGGATAACACTCGTCGAGCTCCCTCATCATTCTATCTCTGGTTACTTTTGCCACAATCGAAGCTGCGGCAATAGATAAGCTATTGGCATCTCCCTTAATAATGGCTGTCTGCTTTATATCTAGTTCCAAGTTCATGGCATCTATCAGGAGGTGCTTGGGGGCTTGGTCCAATTGCTTCACGGCCTCTATCATAGCTAGTTTCGTCGCTTGATAAATATTAACCTCATCAATCACCTGATTAGACATGATACCAATACCGACTGACAGGGCTTGATCTTTAACGGCTTGATAGAGAGTTTCATGATCTTTTTTAGGAATTTTCTTACTATCATTCAATCCCTTGATTTTACAGCCTTTAGGTAAAATGACGGCTGCTGCTACGACCGGACCAGCTAGGGGACCACGTCCTACTTCATCGATTCCAGCGATCAGCTCTATCCCTTGATCATAAAGTCCTCGCTCATAAGCCAACATCTTCTCTAGACGCTCATCCTCTAGCTGATTGACTTTGAGCTCCTTGATCTTTTTTTGGATAGCTTTTTGGACACCTGTGCGCTTATCTTTAGACAACTCTTCAAATAAGGGATCATTTAGCTGTGTAATCCCTGCCAGACGCTCTGTTATTTCCTTAATGGTCGCCATCTAGATCACTCACCCTATCCAGTGTATAGCGCCCTAGCTTACCATCTCTGACCTCTTTGACAAAGAGGCTATAGAAGCGATCGTAATCATCTCTAAAGCCTAGTTTTTCTGTTAGCAGCATGATGATTTCAGGTGAAGGTAAGCTAAGATCGATGCCTTTGAAGCGCTCTTGCAGGCGCTCTGGGTAATGCGCTTTAAAATAATCCAAACCAAAAATAGTCACATCATCCATAGGCAAAAGATTATCCTTGATAGCTCCTGTCAGAGCTAACTTTAATCCAACCGTCTGATCTTCAAATTTTGGCCATAGAATACCAGGAGTATCCAAGATTTCCAAATCTTTATTAGATTTGAGCCACTGCTGCCCCTTAGTCACACCAGGACGATTACCCACTACTGCAATCTTTTTACCTGCTAGGCGATTCATCAGAGTAGACTTACCTGCATTTGGAATACCGATAATCATCGTCCTTAGCGTTTCCTTTTTGATGCCTCTCTGGCGCAGACGCTCCAACTTGTCTGCCATCAGTTCTTTGGCAGCAGCCGTGATTTTTTTGACAGTGGCAGACTCTTTGGCATTGACCAAAAGCGTCTTAATGCCCTGATTTTCATAAAAATCTTGCCAATCCTTGATGATGACTGGATCAGCTAGGTCCGCCTTATTTAGGACAAGGAGCTTGGGCTTATCCCCGACAATTTTTGTTAACATGGGATTTTGACTCGATAGTGGCAGACGGGCATCCACAAGGATCGTTACAAAATCAACGTGTTTTATATTCTCCTGCACCTGACGACGTGCTTTGGACATATGTCCTGGGAACCATTGAATAGTAGCCATGTTACTCCTTTCGTACTAATCAGGTTTCAGTAGCCTGACTCTTATTTTCATCATATTAGCTAATCTTAACTATTATAGCATGAAATCTCTAAGTTTTATGCTCTCTAATCCCATAATCCTATCCAGTTTAGTTGGACGTATTAAGATAGATCATTTAGCTTATCTAATAGGGGCTTTTAAATGAGAATACCATCTAGGTGATCCATCTCATGCTGACAGATCTGGGCAGGGAGATCTTTTAGAACAATAGTTTTGGTCTGCCAGTTTTGGTCCATGTAGGAAACGTTAATACTGCGATAACGCTGGGTTGACCGCTCACCAGATAAAGATAAGCAGGATTCCTTGGTTTCATAGGGGTCTGCTCTTGTGATCAGGATAGGATTGAACATAACGAGATCAAATGGGCCCATATTGATGATAATCACGCGCCTATTGCTACCGATCATATTGGCTGCTAGCCCAAGACAATCTTTTCGGTGGGCAGCTAGTGTATCCTGTAAATCCTTAGCTAGAGGAAGATCTGCTGGGGTGGCAGATTTAGAAGGTTGAGACAAGAAAAACTCATCTCGGATAATTGCTTTTTCCATCACTATTCCTTTGCTACACATTTTTCTCCTATTTTACCATATTTGCGCTAGCGCTTATCCTAAGATTTTATTGTCTTTATTGGGTGGGCAGTGTACAATAGAGACAACTATCATCTGAAAGCAAGGGGAGGATTATGGCAACCAAGCACCAACAAATCATCAGCTATCTTCGCACTGCTATTACTAGTGGCCACCTCAAAAAGGGTGATAAATTGCCATCTATTCGTCAGCTTAGTCAAAGCTTTAACTGCAATAAAGACACAGTTGAAAAGGCTCTGATAGAGCTTCGCTACCAACACCTTATCTATGCCGTTCCTAAGAGTGGATATTATGTCTTGGAAGGGCAGGAAGAACAGGAAACTGACGATGATCTAGATATTAGCATCCAAGACTATCACCAACTGGCCTACCAAGACTTTACCAGCTGTTTATCAGAAACGTTAGTGGGGAGAGAAAATTACCTCTTTAATGCCAGCCAGCAGGGACATGGCTTACCAGAATTGCGCCAAGCCCTTCAAAAACACTTGCTAGATCGGGCTATCTATACTAGTCCTGACAATCTGGTCGTTACCTCAGGTACCCAGCAGGCCCTCTATATTCTGTCACAAATGACCTTTCCCAATCAGAAAGATCGCATCTTGATCGAACAACCAACTTATCACCGCTTCAATCATTTAATTAAACAACAAGGGCTACCTTATCTGACGATTGATCGTGGTAGAGAGGGGCTTGATTTTACCCAATTAGAGCAGCTCTTTGCTAGCCAGCCCATCAAGTTTTTCTATACGATTCCAAGACTATCTAATCCGCTTGGGCTCTCCTACAGTAGACAAGAAAAAGAAACCTTGGTCAGGCTCGCCCACCGCTATCAGGTCTATATTGTAGAGGATGACTACATGGGAGACTTTACACGATCTGACAACCTTCCCTTACACTACTATGATACGCATAATAGGGTCATCTATCTCAAGTCCTTTAGTACAACTGTATTTCCAGCATTGCGACTTGGAATGTCTGTCCTTCCTTCACAAATTTTAGATGATTTTTTAGCCTATAAGCATCTGATGGACTACGATACTAGTTTGATTATGCAAAAAGCCTTATCCCTCTATCTGGAAAATGGCATGTTTCAGCGTCATCTGGATAGACTTAAAAATAGCTTTGCCAATCGTCAAGATCAGGCACTAGCCTTGCTGTCGCAACTGGGTGAACATTGGGACTATCAGGTCGGCCCAAAATTCATCAGTCTCTATCCTCCAAAAGAGCTAACTATTGGTCAACTGCAAGACAGAGATATTCCACTCTTATCAAAAAAATCCTTTCTCCATGCTCAAAGCTTCCCCATTATCTACCTTGAAAATGATCATAAACTGGCATCAGTGGTTGCAACCCTAATCAAACTAGATAAAGAGTTGGGTAAAAAGATGCAGAGAGACTAGGATTGAATCTGGTTCAGCTATCCCATCTTACTTTTAACTATTGCAGAAATCAGATAATAAAAAGAGAATCCTGGGATTCTCTTTTTGTTATTTTAATTTTTCAAATCGTAGGTGAACTGCGATTTTTTCTCCATAACCATTACGCTCTAAGTCACGCTGCAAGCGGTAAGCAATATAGTGCTCGGCAATACTAATGTAGCCCGCATCCATGAGACGATTTTCGACTTGCGACTGAACCATGCTAATGGTTGGACGATCGGCATGGGCCTCTTCAAGATCGATGACAACTTTTTTGGTCACTTCTGCTAATTCTTGACGCAGGTTATCATCCAGAACATAAACAGCTTGAGCCGCCTTTAAAATAGCCTGATAGATTTTTTCTGGATCAAATTCAACCACTTGTCCATTGCGTTTGGTAATTTGCATACTTGGCCTCTTTCGTTATTATTTAAAAACCATTATGACAGGATAGCTATATTTGTCAAGTTTTTCCTCAAGTGCTCTCACTATTTTCTATTTAGATAGCCGCTTATTAGGGACTTTTTGTAAAAAATCCTGGGAATCGCCTGACTAGTAGTCAGGTCTGACGACACCTGTAACTGTTTCCTTGGTCGCTTGGTAGTCACCATCTATGACAACCTTAATGATGCGCTTAGCATCTGCATCCGGGCAAGCGACGAGAGGTAAGCGTGTTGGTCCAGCTGCAAAGCCCATATAGTTGAGAACGGCCTTGACAGGGGCTGGACTTGGATATGAAAAGAGGGCATGGACTTTGGGAACAAAGCGACGTTGGATAGCAGCTGCTGACTTGATATCATTGTTGGCAATAGCCTGAATCATCTCAAACATCTCATCACCATTTGTATGGGAAGCAACTGAAATAACACCATCAGCACCAAGGTTCATGGCATGGAAAGCATCCGCATCCTCACCTGTATAGACTAAAAATTCTTGCGGCTTATTCTCGATAAGGTAGGCCATATTGGCCAGGCTGGTGCACTCTTTAACACCGATAATATTAGGATGCTCTGCCAAACGCAACAAGGTCTCCGGAGTCATTTCAACAACGACACGGCCTGGGATATTATAGATAATAATAGGAAGATCAGAAGCATCTGCGATAGCTTTAAAATGTTGGTACATGCCCTCTTGAGACGGTTTATTGTAGTAAGGGACAATTGCCAGACCTGCAGCAAAGCCACCAAACTCCGCAACTTCTTTTGCAAATTCAATCGAATCACGGGTGTCATTTGTTCCCACACCTGCGATCAAAGGGACACGACCAGCTACGACCTCTTGTACTGTTTTAAAAATCTGTAGCTCTTCATCATGGGTCAGTGTAGGGCTTTCTGCAGTAGTTCCTGCCAGCAAAAGAGCCTCTGTATGATGATCCAGTAAGTGCTCAATCAGAGATGGAATAGCCTCAAAATTAATCGAGCCATCCTTATGAAAAGGAGTGATAAAGGCTGTTATTAAGGAAATATCTTTTAAGTCTTGATAAGACATAGGGGACTAGTCCTTTCTATTTTTCTTGTCTATAGCAATGCATATAGCTCCTGACGTCACTGTCAATAGAGCAACATCTTTGAAAGTAAAATGACTATGCATCCAACCGTTCATAATGATTAGCAGTACCAATGCATAGGTAGTTAGAAAGAATACTAATAGCTTAGCATAATAGAGCTGTCGATTCATAAGGCTGCTTCTCCTTAAGCCATATAGGTAAACCAGTCCTAATTCTGGACTGGCATTCTCTTTTATTTCAATTCAAATTTAAGTTGAGATGTTGGACGAACCAAACTTTTTTCGTGCAGC
The DNA here is from genome assembly GCF_058314555.1 of Streptococcus sp. ALY_211. Taxonomy (NCBI): domain Bacteria; kingdom Bacillati; phylum Bacillota; class Bacilli; order Lactobacillales; family Streptococcaceae; genus Streptococcus; species Streptococcus sp. ALY_211. The sequence goes on from NZ_JBZFUN010000007.1 coordinate 15,644, forward strand.
GTTTCTGCGATTTGGACAGAATTCCAGGCTGCACCCTTGAGAAGGTTATCTGAAACCACCCACATATGAATACCTTTGGGAGTATCTAAATCTTTACGAATACGACCGACGAAGGTCTCACGTGAGCCTACAGCATTAACTGCCTGTGGATAGACTTGGTTAGCCACATCATCTTCCAAAACAGCACCAGGGAAAGCCGCAATGGCAGCTTTAACCTCTTCGATTGGCGCTTCTTCTTTTGTTTCAATATAGATAGATTCTGAATGAGCCATCAAGACCGGAATACGCACGCAGGTTGCAGAGACTGCAATAGCATCATCTTCCATGATTTTCTTGGTCTCATTGGTCATCTTCATTTCTTCGTAAGTATAGTCATTGTCGGTAAAAACATCAATTTGAGGGAGAGCATTAAAGGCGATAGGATAATGCTTTTTATCCCCACCAGTCGGAAGGAGATGTGCTTCAACCTCTCTAGCACTCTTTCCATCATTTAAAACTTCTTTCAACTCACGTTGCGTTTCATTGATGGCAGACTGACCTGCTCCCGACACAGCCTGATAGGTTGAGACGATGATACGACTCAATCCCCACTTCTGACGAACTGGCTCAAGAGCCACCATCATTTGGATGGTTGAACAGTTAGGACAAGCTACGATACCATTATGCCCCTCAAGTGCATGAGCATTGACCTCAGGAACAACCAAGGGGACATCGGGATTTTGGCGGAAATAGGATGTATTATCGACCACAACAGCACCAGCCTTAACCGCATAAGGAGCGTATTTAGCAGAAACAGATCCTCCGGCAGAGAAAAGAGCAATATCGACTCCTTCAAATGACTTTTCTGTTGTTTCTTCTACTGTGACCTCTTGTCCCTTATACTGGAGTACTTTCCCAGCAGAACGACTGGAAGATAATAAACGAACGCGGTCAATAGGAAGCGTTGATTGCTCCAACTGTTGAATCATTCGTGTCCCAACGGCACCAGTGGCACCAACAACTGCTACTGTATATCCCATAATTTAGCCCTTTCTTTGAGAACAACCTTCATAATATTCTAAAAACTTATAGTGCCCTTATTATACACTTTTTGCAAGGGAAAGAAAAGGGATTTAGGGTGAAAATCATCATAGTCAACCTAGCTCTTTCAAAAAATAAAGTTTAGTCCAATCATTGATGAGAAAATCTAACCGGTCGAGCTGGGTTATCCCACGCTTTTTTTACGTTTCATGCCATGTAAAAAGCCCCTACCTACTAGGTAGAGGCTCAAGGGCATTCTTGAGAATGAGATAGAATGGTTCACACAAACTATCAAGGTCCGCTCCTGCGTTTATGACCTCCCTAGCGCAATATGGTCTTACGACCAAATCGACTCATCGCATGTCAGTATTATAGCATAGCTTGAGATTTATAACAAGGGAGCGACAGTCTTAACCACTGCCCCAATGGCTTTTTCTGCAAATGGCAGCTCTTTGAGTATTTCCTCAGTGACTTCTTTAGAGTCTTCCAGTGTCTTTTGGAAATCTCTTTCAATTTTTCTAATTTCTGAAGATTGGTAGAGGTAGGCTGCACATTCAAAATGATGATAGAGACTGCGATAGTCTAAATTGATCGTGCCAACCGTTGCTCGCTGGTCATCGGAAACGAAGACTTTTGCGTGCACAAAGCCTGGAGTGTATTCATAGATCTTGACACCAGACTCGATTAACGTTTTGTAATAAGTTTTGGCAAGGTAGTAAGCGATCGGCTTATCTGGAATACCTGGCATAATAATCTTAACATCAACCCCACGTTCTGCCGCAAACTTGAGGGCATGTTCCATCTCACTGTCTAGAATTAAGTAAGGGGTCATGATGTGTACATAATCTCTAGCATGATTCAAAATATCAATGTAGACATTTTCTCCTACCTTATCGTCATCTAACGGAGAATCCGCATAGGGAACGACATAGCCATCATTGACAGTAGGGTGATGATGCTGTCCCAGATAAGAGCGTACTTGCGAATTTTCTGTGATAGGTCCCCACATTTGTAAGAAGAGAATGGTGAAGGTATCTACGGCCTGTCCCTGAATCATGATTGCAGTGTCTTTCCAGTGACCGAAACGCTCGATAGCATTAATGTACTCATCTGCCAAGTTGATACCACCGGTAAAAGCTACTTCTCCATCAATGACAACAATCTTTCGGTGATCACGATAATTGTAGTAGGTTGACAAAAACGGAGATAGGGGAGCAAAAGCTTTTGATTTGATTCCTAACTTTTCTAGGCGCTTACTGTAGCCATAGCTGAGTGTGGTCATCTCAATCATGCCATCATATAAGACACGAACCTCAACACCTTCTTGCACTTTCTCTTCTAAAATACTTAAAATTTCCCCCCACATAATACCTTCATCTATGATGAAGTATTCCATGAAAATATATTTCTTAGCCTGTCTGAGCTGTTTCTTGAGTTCAGCAAACTTCTCCTCACCCGAAGGGAAATAAGTCACCTGACTATGGCGATAAACGGGAAAATGATTATCGTCAAAGTTAAGGTAGTTAGCTAGATTATAAAAGGTGCTGTGAGATGCCTTTAACTCATTCAAGACAGCATCATCTTGCTGCAGATAGTGGGTTGTCTGATTGATATTACTTTGCAGCTGGCGCTTCATGCCATTATAACCCCAATCAATCTTGGTGTACAAGAGAAAGAGGCCCCCTAAAATTGGAAACGGTATAACAACAAGCATCCAGGTTAATTTTGCAGTAGAGTCCATTCGGCTATTAAATAAATAGAGTACGGAAATACTAGCAATTATACCATCCAGAACTTGAATGTGCAGACGGTAGTTGTCCAACCACATATAGCTAGATACGATCACGAAAATCTGCAAGAGCAAAAGCAGGACAATGACTGTCGTTCGGCTAAAAATACCACGTAACAGACTTCTTCTTCCCTTACTTAACAGGCGTCTAACCTTATTTGTATCGTCTATAATAATCTCCCCTTTCACTTAAAATAGATGCTATTCATTATACCACAGAATTCACTCTAAAAACGGTTGAGAAAAAATTTTCTCAACCCCTTTTTTACGAGTAAATTCAAAAATTAAAGACATCATTGAGATTCTCAGCCATGGTAGGATGAGTGAAAATTTGCTTTTGGAAATAAGTGTAGGGAATACCATTATCCATGGCAAGAGTGATGAGATTAATCAGCTCATGGGCTTCTTTTCCAAATAAAGTTGCTCCTAAAATCTGTTGACTATCTGCATCGACAACCACCTTGAAGATTCCACGTAGATCGCCATTGACATGGGCACGAGGCATTCCAGCTACAGGTAAGCTATTTGCCTTATAGTTTAACCCTTGCGCTTTGGCAGTCTTTTCATCAATCCCAACTCGTGCCAAAGGCGGATTAACAAAGGTCGAATAAGGAACATGATGACGATTCTTGTGTGAGTAGTCTTTATTACCATTTAGATAATTAAAGACAATTCGGAAATCATCCAAAGAGACATAGGTGAATTGAGGGCCTCCATTGACATCTCCTACGGCAAAAACGTTAGGGACTGCTGTCTGGCAGTATTCATCAACCTCAATAGCACCACGGTCTGTTAAATTGATAGCAGTATTTTCCAGCCCCAGTCCTTGTGTATTGGGCTTACGGCCAGTGGCATAAAGGACAGCATCAAAGTTAAAATCACCATTATCAGTTGTAATGACAACCTCTTCTCCTTGGTTGCTGACCCGGGTGATGTTAGTCCCTAATTTGAAGGTAACACCATCTTCTTCCATGTAGGTTTGCGCAAGGCCAGAAATTTCTTCTTCTTCACGCGCAAAAATGCGTTCGATCGGATCAAAAACTGTTACTTCCGTACCCAACTTAGCATACAAGTTGGCAAACTCAAGACCGATATTACCACCACCGATAATACCAAGACGCTTAGGTTGCTCAGGTAGATTCTGAATGCCAGTACTATCATAAACGTGCTTTGATTCCGTCAAGCCAGGGATAGGAAGAACATTGGATACGGCACCGATATTAATAATAATCACGTCTGCGGTTAGCTGCTCCGTCTCTTGGTCACTTGTAATCTCAAGGATCTTATCGCCCACAAAGCGAGCACTGGCATTATAAACATCAGCCGTCGCAGCATTATCAAGCATGCCAAAATTTTTGGCCCGAAGACGCTCTACTACAGCTGTCTTCTCAGCCATCGCATCTGTGAAATCGTAGCCTTTTTCCGTTGCTGTAATCAGAACTTTGGTCGGAATACAACCGATATTGATACAAGTCCCTCCATACATGGTGGCATCCTTTTCAATCATAGCGACGCTCTTACCTTGGGCAGCTGTTTTTGCTGCTAAGGTTTTTCCGGCTTTACCAAAACCGATTACAATCATGTCATATGTTTTCATATTGTATTATTGTTTCCTTTCTTTATATTCTCATTTTAGCAAAGGGCATGACCTATTGTCTTATTTCCACTACGGGATTGCTAGGTTGAAAAGAAAAGGCTGAGACAGAAGTTCTCAGCCTTATTTATTTGATCAATTTTATTTGCTAGGCGCAGTGGTTGGCCGCCCTTATCTTGGGGCGTATTCCTTTTTTCGTCATTACTAATTCTAATAACCTTATAGAGAGGACTAGCTTTCATACCATAGCTGCTGTGTCCGAAATTTCTGCCAACAACTCTAAAATAGGCCAATGGCTGTTCCATCTTCTGCAACATCCATATTGAGAGCGGCTGGCTGTTTAGGAAGTCCTGGCATCGTCATCACATCACCCGTTAGGGCAACGATAAAACCAGCACCAGTTTTGGGAACAAATTCTCGAATGGAAATATCAAAGTCTGTAGGAGCTCCTAGTAAATTAGGGTCATCAGAGAAGCTGTACTGGGTTTTGGCCATACAAACAGGCAATTTATCCCAGCCAAACTCAGCAAATTGTTTCAGTTGTGTCTTAGCCTTCTTTTCAAACACAACTCTACGGCCACCATAAATCTCAGTGACAATTTTCTTTATCTTATCTTCTAGGGTAGCCTTATCGTCATAAAGACGGTGGTAATTTGCCTGTCCCTTCTCCACGGTCTCAACAACAGCTTTAGCCAATTCTTGACCGCCTTCTGCTCCTTTAGACCAGACACTGGTCAGGGCTACTGGTAGGTCAATACTGGCACAAAGGTCTTTAAGAGTGGCGATTTCTGCTGGGGTGTCCGTGCTAAATTCATTAATAGCTACAACTGCAGGCAAACCGAACTTACGAATATTAGCAACATGGCGTTTTAAATTGGCAAAACCTGCTTTAAGTGCTTCAATATTTTCTTCTCCTAAAGCTAATTTGTCCACACCGCCGTGCATCTTGAGGGCACGAATAGTCGCAACGATGACAACAGCGTCAGGAGATTTGGGAAGATTGGGTGTCTTGATGTCTAGGAATTTTTCAGCTCCTAAGTCCGCTCCGAATCCGGCCTCAGTGATGGTATACTCCGCCAAACCCAAAGCCGTTTTAGTGGCTAAGACTGAGTTACATCCATGAGCAATGTTGGCAAAAGGCCCACCATGAACCAGGGCTGGGGTTCCATAAATAGTTTGTACTAAATTAGGCTTAATAGCATCCTTAAGTATAAGAGCTAAGGCGCCTTCAACCTTCAAATCTTTAACGTATACAGGTGTACGGTCATAGCGATAGCCGATGACAATGGCAGACAAACGTTCTTTTAAGTCCTTGATGTCTGTGGCTAAGCACAAGATGGCCATGATTTCCGAAGCCACTGTAATATCAAAACCATCCTCACGAGGAATCCCATTGATCGGACTGCCTAGACCAACCGTGACTTGGCGAAGCGCACGATCGTTGAGATCAAGCACACGCTTCCAGATGATACGGCGCTGATCAATTCCTAGCTCATTACCTTGATGCATATGATTATCTATAAAGGCTGAAAGAGCATTATTAGCCGTCGTAATCGCATGCATGTCACCCGTGAAGTGAAGATTGATGTCTTCCATAGGCAATACCTGAGCATAACCACCACCGGCAGCACCACCTTTAATGCCCATAACAGGACCTAACGATGGCTCACGCAAGGCAATCATGGTCGATTTTCCACTTTGATTGAGAGCGTCTGCCAATCCGATCGTTACTGTTGACTTACCTTCTCCGGCAGCTGTCGGATTAATGGCTGTCACCAATATTAATTTTCCTGGAGTATTTTCTTGGACTTTCTCAATAGTATCAAAAGATAATTTTGCCTTGTATTTTCCATACAACTCCAGATCATCCAAGCTAATACCAATGGTTTCAGCTATGTCTGTAATAGGTTTTAATTCAACGCTTTGAGCAATTTCGATATCAGATTTCATGGAACACTCCTTTTTTAAAACTTAGGCTCCCTCATTATAACAAACTTCACTAAAAAAGCGTACCATTTCTTGCAAATATATATCAAACATTCGGAAATTATTGGTTCCTTTAGCCTATTTATCACCCTCTATATCCATAAAAATTAATCATTCAGTTTTTTAACAAGATCATAACACGAGCACTTCCTCAGTATACAGCGATCTAGACTATTGCGATCATTTTTCTCTTATTTTTTAGCATGAAAAGCGAGTCATCATTTTTTAAAGGATGATACCGTATATTCTTAATCGCAAACAAAACTTTAAAGTCGTAGCAAAATCCACAATAAAGATTAATTGTACTGCAATATATCCCTGTTATTCTGTCGGAATACTTCTGTCAAAGATAAAAAAATTTACAAGAGACAAAGTATCACTAACAATAAGGAGGATTAGTAATTATGGAAACTACATTTGAAACTAACTTTAAACGCATTGAAACAAAGTATATTGTCGATAAAAAGCAATTAGCAGAGCTCTTACAGGATTTAAAAGTCTTCTTGGTAGAGGATGACTATCCGACCTCTACTATTACTAACATTTACTTTGACAATGATAACTTTGAGATGATCAAGGACTCTGTTGCTCATAAAAATGGTCGTGAAAAAATTCGTATGCGGACCTATTTACCTAACCCAGAGCCTAATAGCCGAGTCTTTTTAGAATTAAAGAAAAAAGACGCACAAGGTATCGGTCATAAATTCCGCCTCTTGTCCAATCCTATATCTATTACTAGGCTTGTCACTCAAGGAATCAGTGATGATGATATTCAAGACGATGCTTTGGTTAGAGAGATCGGCACGCTCACCAAGCGTTATAAAAATCTTCGCCCTCGGATGTTTATCTACTACGAGCGCTACTCTCTTAAAGAAAAATATAACCCTCTAAATCATTCTAAGGGCAAGGTGCGTGTGACGATTGATCAAAATCTCAGATATCGGGATAATAATATTACCTTATTTGATGGTCATGACGGACTGCCACTTTTAGATCCTAACCATGTTATCATGGAAATCAAGACACCTGGTGACAAGCCTCAATGGCTCCAAGAGATTCTAGACAAATACCATATCGAAGAGAGTCATTTCTCTAAGTACAGTACCGCCTACCATAAATCCCAAGGGCTGCCTATTGAACACAGTCTCATTCATAACTAAGAAAGGAAGCCTATGACTTATGACTTCAGCATTATTTGATTCTGTTTTTTCAAGCAAGGTACCAACTGTTGACGCTGGTATGCTAGCCTTATCTATTTTAACGAGTTTAGGACTGGGGCTCTGTTTGTCTTGGGTTTATAAGTATCGTACACTGTATACACGTGAGTTTGTTGTCACCTTGACGATGTTACCCAGTCTTATCACCTTGGTTATTTTTTTAGTCAATGGCAATCTTGGGACCAGTGTTGCTGTGGCAGGGACTTTCAGTCTCATCCGCTTTCGCTCAGCAACCAGTGGGTCACGTGAGTTGCTTGCTATTTTTTTATCAATGATTATTGGCCTAGCCTCAGGAATGGGATTTTTAGTCCTGTCGGCTGTATTTACAGCGATACTGCTGCTGGTCTGGCTGATTTTGGAAAACACGAAAGCCCTCACCCACGGTCAGACTCGCCGCCTTCTAACATTGACAGCTGAATATTCAGAGCATATAGAAACAAAATTGATAGACATTTTAGAAAACCTTTGCTCCAGACACGATCTCATTTCCATTGCCAGCACTAAGCAGGGAAGCGAAATGACACTTGTCTATGAGGTGGATCTGAAAGTGGGCATTGACGATTTCAAACTCACCCAGACACTTCTAGAAGGTATCGATCATCTAGATATCACAATTACTAAAATGGCTAAAAAGAAGAAAAATTTATAAATACTATATGCAAAGCTCCAGTCTTCATTGCCTGGAGCTTTCTTACTAGAGCGTTTAATTTACAAATATTAGGGAATTTTGTACAATACAGCTATGAAAATTCTAATTACATCAGGAGGCACAACCGAACCAATTGATCGGGTTCGTGGTATAACCAACCATTCTTCAGGGGCACTGGGAAAAGCTATAGCAGAAGCCTTTTTGACTGGGCAACATCAAGTCACCTTGGTGACAACAAAAAATGCCCTAAAGCCAGCTCCCAATCAAGATCTAACTACTCATCTCGTCAGTGATGTTGCTAGTCTACTCAAGACGCTGGAGCCACTGACCAAAACTCATGATGTTCTTATTCACAGTATGGCTGTCTCTGATTATAGCCCTATCTATATGACTGACATAGCGGAGGTCAGCCAAACTTCTGATATAACCAGCCTCTTAAGTAAGACAAATGCTGAGAATAAGATTTCTTCTCAGGCTGATTATCAAGTGCTTTTTTTAAAGAAAAATCCTAAACTGATTTCTTTGGTCAAGCACTGGAATCCAGAAATTCGACTGGTCGGCTTCAAACTTTTGGTAGATGTCGCTAAAGACGAATTGATTGACGTGGCTAGAGACAGCCTGACAAAAAATGAAGCTGAGCTCATTATTGCCAACGATTTGACTCAGATAACTAGCGATCAGCATATGGCCTACTTGGTGGATAAAACCAGCCAATCCCTGGCTACTACAAAGCAAGAGATTGCTGCACAACTCTATGAAAGGATAGCTCTCTATGACTAAGACTATCTTATTGGCTGTTACGGGTAGTATCTCAGCCTATAAAGCAGCCGACCTTACCAGCCAGCTCAAAAAGCTCGGCTATGATATTCATATCATCATGTCAGAAGCGGCTACAAAATTTATCACTCCTTTGACTCTTCAAGTTTTGTCCAAAAATTCTGTCTATCTAGATGTCATGGTAGAAGATAGACCAGAAAGCATTAACCATATTGATCTCGCTAAGCAAGCAGATCTTTTCCTGCTTGCTCCTGCTTCTGCTAATACTATTGCAAAAATGGCGCAGGGGATGGCAGATAATATGGTAACCACCGCTGCTCTAGCCTTACCAAGAGAAACACCAAAACTGCTTGCCCCAGCTATGAATACAAAGATGTACGACAATCCTTTGACTCAGCGAAATTTGACTATCTTACGAGATGTCGGATATCAAGAGATCCAACCGCGTGCTAGCTTGCTAGCTTGTGGAGATGTTGGTCGGGGGGCTTTGGCTGATATTCCAACGATTATTGCTGCTATCGAGGAGGCTTTAATATGAGACATCAACGCTCATCGCAAATTGCTACTATTGCTTTATTCTTTGCGACTATGCTAGTCATTGAAATCATCAGTCAAGTCATTTTTCAAATCTTGCCACTCCCTGTTAAACCCACTTTAACCCTTGTTCCTGTTATCATTGCTGGCATCCTCTTTGGACCAAAAGTTGGGGGCAGCTTAGGGCTTGCTATGGGAATTATGAGTGTTATCCGCAATACTATCATCTTAACACCGACCAGTTACTTATTTTCCCCCTTAGTACCTGATGGGAATTGGAAATCGCTGATTGTGGCTATCGTTCCTCGCCTATTGATCGGTATCCTCCCCTATCTAGTCTATCGTTTGCTCCACAATCCTTTTGGCTTATACCTAGCTGGAGCATCTGGTGCCTTAGTTAACACGCTGTTTGTCCTAGCAGGTTTTGCATTTTTCTTTAACTACTTTGATGTCACAGGGCAGTCCCTGCTACTTGCCATTATCAGTAGTAATACTCTCGTTGAAATTATGGTTGCTACTATCACAACTGGTATAATAATTCCCCGTCTACAGCGACTAAAAAAGAGTTGATGAGTCATGTTTATGACATGGCTTTTTATTTATTTTCATGCTATAATTTAGGCAGTTTTAGATTAAGAGGAGGTTAATAGTATGACTTATGCAGAAAATTACCAAAAATGGTTGGATTTTAGTGAACTTCCTGATTATCTTCGCAGTGAGTTAGTAGCAATGGATGATCAAACAAGGCAGGATGCCTTTTATACTAATCTTGAGTTTGGAACCGCTGGGATGAGAGGAGTAATCGGGGCTGGAACCAACCGTATCAATATCTATGTGGTACGTCAAGCAACAGAGGGACTGGCCCAGCTTATCGACTCCAAAGGACAGGAGCAAAAAGAGCGTGGTGTTGCTATCGCTTATGATTCCCGCCATTTCTCCCAAGAATTTGCCTATGAATCTGCTCAGGTTTTAGCCCAGCATGGTATCAAATCCTATGTCTTTGAAAGTCTCAGACCTACTCCTGAGCTCTCGTTTGCAGTACGTCATCTCAAGACATTTGCTGGGATCATGATTACAGCTAGCCACAATCCAAAACAATTTAATGGTTATAAGGTTTACGGTGAGGATGGTGGACAGCTTCCTCCTGCAGATGCCGATGCTCTGACTGATTATATTCGTGCTATTAGCAATCCTTTTTCTATCCCTCTTGCCGATTTGGATCAGGCAAAGTCTCAAGGACTTATCACTGTGATCGGTGACGCTGTTGATACTGCCTATCTCAAGGAAGTTAGGACTGTGACCATTAACCAAGACCTTATCAATCAGTATGGTAAGGATATGAAGATCGTCTACACTCCGCTTCATGGAACTGGAGAAATGTTAGCTCGACGTGCCTTGGCACAAGCCGGTTTTGAATCCGTACAAGTTGTCGAAGCTCAGGCTACAGCTGACCCTGAATTTAGTACGGTTGCATCACCAAACCCCGAGAATAAAGCAGCCTTTGCTATGGCTGAAGAATTGGGACGTCAGGTAGATGCCGATGTTTTAGTAGCTACCGATCCTGATGCCGATCGTCTCGGGGTGGAAATCCGTCAGGCTGATGGCTCTTATCTCAATCTTTCTGGTAACCAAATCGGTGCCCTTATTGCTAAATATATCCTCGAAGCTCATAAAACACTTGGTACATTGCCAGCTAATGCAGCTCTGGCAAAATCGATTGTTTCTACTGAACTGGTCACAAAGATCGCTGAAAGTTACGGGGCAACCATGTTCAATGTCTTAACAGGCTTCAAGTTCATCGGTGAGAAAATTCAAGAATTTGAAGATAAGGGAAACTACACCTACTTATTTGGTTTTGAAGAGAGCTTCGGCTATCTCATCAAGCCTTTTGTCCGAGATAAGGATGCTATACAGGCTGTCCTTATTGTCGCTGAGATTGCAGCTTATTATCGCTCTCGTGGCATGACTTTAGCTGATGGTATTGCTGAGATTTACAATCAGTATGGTTTCTTTGCTGAAAAGACCATTTCAGTCACACTTTCTGGTATTGATGGTGCCGCTGAGATTCAAAAAATTATGGATAAATTCCGCCATCATGTCCCTCAAACCTTTAATCACACTGCTATAACAAAAACCGAAGACTTCCTTCAATTAACCTCTACTAGTCAAGATGGCAAGGTAGAATCATTGACAACACCGCCAAGCAATGTCCTAAAATATCATTTGGCTGACGGCTCTTGGTTTGCTGTTCGTCCTTCAGGAACCGAGCCTAAAATCAAGTTCTATATTGCTACTGTTGACCAATCTGAAACCCAAGCTCAAGAAAAAATCACTGCTATTGACAAAGAAATTAATGATTTCATCCAATAAGTAATCCTTAAAAATCCCCATTTCTACGAAGTGAGGATTTTTTAATAATCTAAGCAATCATTAAGTAAATAAAGAAAAAGGCTGAGCACATCTGCTCCAGCCTTATATTGTCAACAAGTGCAACAAACTTTAGTTTAAGTCCATTTGATTATAGGAGGTACTAAAGGATTTTAGTATATCATTTGGTGCTGAATCATAATCTGTTGCTTCTACAAATGTAGCACCAACAATGATACGATTCGTTGCCTCTGCATCATCACAAGTGACTAAGGTCAATCGCTTTTGTCCCGGCACATCATTGATCACTTCAACATGACTTGGGGCTACCGTCTTAACCTCATCGATGGTATAAGTATAGACTTTTTCCTTATCTGTCAGATAGATTTTCATCCCCTTCTTGGCACGCTCCAATGGTGAGAAAAGCATCTTGGAAGCACCCGTTAAACCATAGACATGATGACTGGCCAAGGCATAGTTATTATCTCCCCCCATGACTTGGTCTTGTTTCATTGTCCCGGCGCCATAAGAAAGCTCTGTATTACCAAGGCCTTTAAAGATTGGAAGGTTAATCTCAAGATCTGGTACAGCGATCCCACCAATCACAGGTAAATCTTGGTCATCCATTTGTGAACCAATGACTGACTGAGCCGATACAGCATCTACCGAGTCAAAATCATAAGTCACTTTAGCTTTTTCATTCTTTTGGATAGTCTTTCTATCCACCTTGGATACCTGATACTGGTTGCTGCTTCTGGCAATAAAATAATTGCGAATTGGGCGATTAAAAATCAAGGCAAGGCCAACCAGAAGTAAAATGAGAGCTAAGCTGATACGCAGGATTGAAAAAAATCTTCCACGCTTTTTAGATGACTTGGATTTAGCTTTCGACATCTTGCTCATCTCCTTCTTTAGAGGCTTCATTAGCTACTAGGGCAAAGGTAACAATCTTGGCTGATTCATCTAGTCGCATGAGCTTAACTCCCATAGTTGAGCGACCAGTCTCAGAAATATCAGCAACACCTGTTCTAATGATAACGCCTGTATCTGTCATAATCATGATGTCTTCATCACCATCAACTGTTACTAGTCCTGCCAACTGGCCATTTTTCTCAGTGACATTCGCAGTCTTGATCCCTTTACCACCACGGCCTTTGGTTGGGTATTCACTGGCTGATGTCCGTTTTCCATAGCCTTTTTCAGTGATGACGAGAACTTCTTGATCATCTGTAATCACAGAGGCTCCAACCACACAATCACCATCTCGAAGTGTCATTCCTTTGACTCCCGTGGCACTGCGTCCCATATTACGAACAATGGATTCATTGAAGCGCACAGAATACCCAAACTGACTGCCGATAATAATATCATTAGCACCATCGGTTAGTAGCACATTGATCAGTTCATCATCATCTCTAAGATTCAGTGCTTTAAGTCCATTTTGACGAATATTAGCAAACTCAGATACATCGGTGCGCTTGACCAGGCCCTTTCGTGTCGTGAAAAAGAATGATTTTTCAGCAAGAACTGTTTGATCTAAACTTATAATGGTTTGAATCGTTTCACCTTCTGCTAATTTCAATAAATTAACAATCGGTAATCCTTTAGCTGTGCGTCCATATTCAGGGATTTCATAACCTTTGAGACGATAAACACGACCATGATTAGTAAAGAAAAGCACAGCATCATGGGTACTTGTGGATACGAGATCTTTCACAAAATCATCGTCATTCACACCGGTTCCTTGAACACCACGTCCCCCACGTTTTTGAGCACGAAATTCATCTTGAGCTAACCGCTTGATGTAGCCCTTGTTAGACAGGGTAATGAGAACATTTTCTTCCTCGATCAAGTCTTCATCTTCAAGTGATAGCACTTCCCCGATCATAAGTTCTGTCCGACGTTGATCTGCAAATTTGCGCTTGATCTCATCCATCTCATCTTTGATAATGGTCACTACACGCTCTGGTTTTGCCAAAATATCAGCTAGATCAGCAATGAGAGCCAAGAGATCATTGTATTCATTTTGAATCTTATCACGTTCCAAACCGGTCAAACGGCGCAAACGCATATCCAGAATGGCCTGACTTTGACGCTCAGATAAGTCAAAGCGGCTCATCAACTCGGCTTGAGCCTCAGCATCTGTCTGACTGCCACGAATAATTGCAATGACTTCATCAAGATGATCAAGCGCAATCAGCAAGCCTTCTAAAATATGGGCACGCGCTTCTGCTTTTTCCTTATCAAAACGTGTCCGACGAACGATAACTTCTTTTTGGTGTTCAATGTAGTTTTCGATAATCTGACGCAAAGAAAGGATCTTAGGAACACCCTTTTCAATAGCTAACATATTGAAACTAAAGTTAGTTTGTAAGCTGGTCAGCTTGAATAAATTATTCAGGATAACATTGGCAGAAGCATCACGCCTCACCTCGATAATAAAGCGAACACCCTCACGGCTAGACTCATCACGTACAGCTGTGATCCCTTCGATACGTTTTTCTTGAGCTAGACGGACAATATGTTCGTGCACCTTAGTTTTATTAACACCATAAGGAAATTCGGTTACCACGATCCGTTCACGACCAGATTTTGTTGTCTCAATTTCTGTGCGAGAACGAAGCACAATAGAGCCCTTCCCGGTTTCGTAGGCCTTATGGATACCAGATTTCCCCATGACCAAAGCTCCTGTTGGAAAATCAGGGCCTGGCATCACTTCCATGATCTCACGTGTAGTTGCATCAGGCTTATCCATGACTAACTTGACTGCATCAATCGCTTCGCCTAGATTATGAGGCGGAATATTGGTTGCCATACCGACAGCAATCCCTGTAGCACCATTGACGAGCAGATTAGGGAAACGAGACGGTAAAACCAAGGGTTCACGCTCGCTACCATCATAGTTATCTTGAAAATCTACAGTATTTTTATTAATATCACGCAGCATCTCTAGCGCAATCTTACTCATACGCGCTTCTGTGTACCGCTGTGCTGCTGCGCCATCGCCATCCATAGAACCGAAGTTTCCATGTCCATCTACCAGCATATGGCGATAAGACCACCATTGGGCCATACGTACCATGGCTTCATAGATAGAGGAATCTCCGTGAGGATGATATTTCCCCATAACGTCCCCGGTGATACGGGCAGACTTCTTATGAGGCTTATCTGGAGTTACACCAAGCTCATTCATCCCATAGAGAATACGACGATGGACTGGCTTCAGTCCATCTCTAACATCTGGCAGAGCACGTGCTACGATGACACTCATGGCATAGTCGATGAAACTGGTTTTCATCTCACTGGTTAGATTGACATCTACTAGATTTCTATCTTGCATTTATCTACTCTTTCTTTGCATTTAATCCCTACTATTATAGCATAAAAGCGGCATTTTTTCAGGTATTCTAATATCTAAATAAACCAGTCATGGCGCTTAAAAAAAGAAGATCTGGGATTAGCTAGTGACATTTTCTCTAAAAGGTGGTAAGATAAGGTGGTATGGGCTTAAGCCTAAAAAAATTAAGGAGATGTTTAGACATGACTGCAACTAAACAACATAAAAAAGTCATCCTCGTCGGTGACGGTGCCGTAGGTTCATCTTACGCATTCTCACTCGTTAACCAAGGTATCGCTCAAGAGCTTGGTATTATTGAAATTCCTCAGCTTCACGAAAAAGCTGTTGGGGATGCACTGGACCTTTCTCACGCACTTGCTTTTACATCACCTAAGAAAATCTATGCAGCTCAATACTCTGACTGTGCAGATGCTGATTTGGTTGTCATTACTGCAGGTGCTCCTCAAAAACCAGGTGAAACTCGTCTTGACTTGGTTGGTAAAAACCTTGCTATCAACAAAACTATCGTTACACAAGTTGTTGAATCAGGATTCAACGGTATCTTCCTCGTTGCTGCTAACCCAGTGGATGTCTTGACATACTCAACATGGAAATTCTCAGGTTTCCCTAAAGAACGCGTTATTGGTTCAGGTACATCACTTGACTCAGCACGTTTCCGTCAAGCTCTCGCTGAAAAAATCGGTGTGGATGCTCGCTCAGTCCATGCCTACATCATGGGTGAACACGGTGACTCAGAGTTTGCTGTATGGTCACACGCTAATGTTGCTGGTGTCAACCTTGAAGAATTCCTCAAAGATGCACGCAACTTCAAAGAAGAAGAGTTGGTTGAACTCTTTGAAGGCGTACGTGACGCTGCTTATACTATCATTAATAAAAAGGGAGCAACTTTCTACGGTATCGCTGTAGCACTTGCTCGTATTACTAAGGCTATCCTTGACGATGAAAATGCAGTATTGCCACTTTCTGTATTCCAAGATGGTCAATACGATGGCGTTGAAGGTGTCTTCATTGGTCAACCTGCCCTTGTTGGTGCACATGGTATCGTTCGTCCAATCAACATTCCATTGAACGATGCTGAACAACAAAAAATGAAAGCTTCTGCTGATGAATTGAAAGCCATCATTGAAGAAGCATGGAAGAACCCAGAGTTCCAAGAAGCATCTAAAAACTAATTGATCTAAAATCAGACAAATGTCTGATTTTTTTATAACTAAAAAAAGAGGATGCTACCATCCTCTTTTAGTTTAGTCAGCTCCAAGCGCTGCCATAGTAATATAGTTATAAGGTTTATTAAAATGAGGCAGGAAGAAAATGTCTGTCAAAGCTAGTTTGTCAATCGTAACGCCCTCTTGAATAGCTAAGGAGAACATATGAATCCCCATGGAAATGTCTGATTTTGCCATCATCTGTGCTCCCAGTAAGCGACGAGAATCTTTGTCATAAACAATCTTTAGTGTGACCGGAAAGTTCCCATACTCAATGAACTCAGGTTTTTGATTATCAGTATATTCTGTCACAGCTGCATTAAAGCCGAGATTTTTAGCCTTCTCTAGAGTCAATCCCGTCGATACCATATTCAGTCCATAGATAGAGATACCATTAGAACCTTGGACACCAATTCCTTCAAGTTCCTTGCCACAGGCATTATGAGCTGCAACGATAGCTGTACGCACGGCATTTGAAGCTAGGGCAATGTAGCCTGTTTCTCCTGTAGCATTGTCATAGATAGTCGCACAATCACCAATAGCATAGACATCTGGTAGAGAGGTTCTTTGATGTTTATCTACTAAGAAGGCACCGTTCTTGTAGAGTTCTAGCTTACCATTACCAAGAGCTGTATTAGGCTTAAATCCAACCGCTAAGATGACCATATCAACATCGTATTCATGCTTATCGGTGATAATCTTTTCAACTTTGCCACTGCCGGCAACTTCCTTAACAGTTTCACCAAAGGCTAATTGAATACCGTGATCTTCGAGATTCTTAGCCATTTTGTCTGTCAAGTCACGGTCATAATACCCTGCTAAGCATGTGTCTACAACATCAATTAAGACAACTTCTTTCCCCTTACGTTGGAAGGCTTCAGCTAGCTCAACACCTATGTAACCAGCACCCACTACAGCAACACGGTTAATATCTTTATGCTTTAACTTTTCAATCACATCAGCAGAGTTTTGATAGAGTTTAACAAACTGCAGATTTTCCAATGTTGCTTCAAATTCACGAGATCCTTCTTTAATCTCTGCGCCCTTGATAGGGGGCAAGATTGGCTGTGATCCTGTTGCCAAAATCAGCTTATCGTAGCTCTCAGTGTGCTTTTGACCATTGACCAAAGCAGTCACTTCTTTTTTGTCATAGTCGATGAATTCAACCGGTGACTCCATGTAGACTCTAGCTCCCAGTGACTCTAATTCCTCTTTATCAGAATAAAAGAGACCTTCTGGTCCTGAAATCTGCTCACCAATCCAGAGTGCCATCCCGCACCCTAAGAATGAAATATTTGAATTTTGGTCAAAGACAACGATTTCGTTTGCTTCACCATAATTTGTTAACATCGTTTTAATGGCAGATGTGCCAGCATGGTTAGCACCTACTACAACGATTTTAGACATAAGGAATCCAACTTTCTTTATAGATTACCTAATAAGTTTAGCATAGTCTGAAAACGATTTCAACTACAAATTCACAAAATCACATAATGAAAAACTTGAGGAGTCGTTATCCTCAAGTTTTTTTGAATTATTTAGACTTAATATAGTTCACACCATCAGCTTTAGGCGCTACTGCTTTTCCAAAGAAGGCGGCAAGCACGATGATAGTCAGTAGATAAGGGGCAATTTGAAAATAAACAACCGGAATATCTTTCAAGAAAGAAATACTTTGGCTGACAATAGCTAGTGATTGTGAGAAACCAAAGAAGAGGCTTGATAGCATAGCACCGATCGGATTCCAACGGCCAAAGATCATAGCAGCTAGCGCGATAAATCCAGGACCAGCAATGGTCGTGATCGAAAAGTTATTTGAAATAGATTGTGCATAGATCGCTCCTCCTACACCTCCTAACAATCCTGAAAGCATAACCCCATAATAGCGCATTAAATAGACGTTAATTCCTAGGGTATCTGCAGCTTGAGGATGCTCACCTACTGAGCGTAAACGCAGACCAAAGCGGGTCTTGAAAATGATAAAGTAGGCGAGGAAAGATACCAAGATGGCTACATAAGCAATTAAAGAAATATTATTGAAGAAAATATCACCAATAATTGGAATGTCCTTTAAAATCGGAAATGAGAAGCGTTTAAAGGATTGTGCAATGTTTGCCGTTTCCCCTTTCCCATATAAAACACGGCAGAGGAAAACTGCAAAGGCTGGGGCAATCAGATTAAGAACAGTACCTGATACAACATGGTCTGCCCGCAGATTGATAGTAGCTACTGCATGAATCAGTGAATAGATGATCCCTACTACTCCAGCTACTAGGCAGGCAATCCAAGGAGTGGCTTGTCCCAGACTATCTGCATAGGTCAAGTTGAATACAATTCCTGAAAAGGCACCGATTACCATAATACCTTCTAAACCGACATTAACAACACCACCACGTTCGGAAAATGTCCCACCGATACTTGTGAAAATCAAAGGTGCGGAGTACTTAAGTGTTTGAGCAACAACCAGTACAATAATTGCTAAAATACCCAATATTACTGACCTCCTTTTTTGGAAATTTGTTTACGAGGCTTGAGGTAGCGGCGGATCATATAATCACTACCTACAAAGAAAATAATTAAGGCAGATACTACATCGATAATTTCTGATGGAGCAACAGATGTCATACCTGTCTTACCGACCGATAACACAGCAAACAAGAAGGCGGCAAATGGTACACCGACTGGATTGTTGGCAGCTAAGAGAGCCACCGCCATACCATCCCAGCCGATCTGCAATGAAGAGGTCTGATTATTAAAGTTTTCAGCTACTGAGAAACCATGAACCGTACCACCTAGACCAGCTAAGGCACCTGAAATGATCATCGATAAAATAATGATTTGCTTAGAAGACATCCCAGCGTATTCTGCAGCATTAGGATTTAATCCAACAGCATTAATTTCAAAACCGGTCCGAGTCTTTTTGAGAACAAACCAAATAATGACAATGGCAATAAGGGCAAAAATAAAGCCGATACCTAGATGAGAATTATTAGTTAACTCTTTAAAGAATTCGGTCCGATAGGTTGCCGATTCTGAGAACTTGATCGTTTGAGTTGAGTTACGCATAAACTCCTTAGAAAAGACATTGGCTAGTAAATGCTGACTCAGATAGAGAACAATATAGTTCATCATGATGGTGACAATGACCTCACTGGTCCCCAGATAAGCCCGTAAAATACCAGGAACAGCTCCGATAATGGCACCCGCTAGTAGTCCAATAATTACCGTGCATAATATAGATAAAGGACGTGGCATTTCAGGGTGAGCTAAAGCAAACCAAGCTGAAAATACCCATCCTGCTAAGGCTTGACCAGGTAGACCAACATTAAAGAAACCTGCCTTTGAAGAAACAGCAAACCCTAGACCAATTAAAATCAGTGGTGACATTGTAGCAAAGATCTCACCGATTCCTTTGACAGAACCAAAGTCTTTATAAAGTAGGTCATTGTAAGCAAAGATTGGATTGTAGCCAAAAATCAGCATCAAAACTGCTCCAGCCAGCAAGCCTAAAAGTACAGCAATCAATGGGACTGCCCAACTTTGTGTTTTCTTAGTCATTTGTAGCCTCCTTAGTAAAGTCTCCACCAGCCATCAAGACACCAAGCTCTTGCTTGTTGGTTTCTTCTGGATCGAGAATTCCCTGAATTTTACCATCATGGATAACCGCAATACGATCGGAAACATCTAAAATCTCATCTAACTCAAAGCTGACGACAAGGACGGCTTTTCCCTTGTCACGCTCAGCAATCAAACGCTTGCGGATATACTCAATCGCACCAACATCCAGACCTCGGGTCGGCTGGCTAACAATCAATAAATCTGGGTCACGGTCGACCTCACGTGCGATAACAGCCTTCTGCTGGTTACCACCTGATAGTGATCCTGCGCTGACTTGCTCACCAGCACCACGCACATCAAACTCTTCCATCAGCTGCTTAGCATGGCTATTAATATAGTTATAGTCCAAGATACCATACTTACTATAAGGTTCTTTGTAGTAGGACTGCAGGGCTAAGTTCTCAGCGACGGTCATTTCCAGAACCATACCATCACGGTGACGATCCTCAGGGATATGTCCGACACTTAATTCAGTAATCTGGCGAGGACGTAGATTGTTAATGGCTTTTCCTTTAATTGAGATCTTTCCCTTAGCAATCTTGCGTAGACCAGTAATCGCTTCGACCAATTCTGTTTGGCCGTTACCATCAATACCAGCAATCCCAACAATTTCTCCTGCTTTTACCTCCAAAGACAGCCCTTTGACCGCTGCAACACCACGGTTTTCATTGACAAAGAGGTCCTTGATCTCAAGAACATTTTCTTTGGGATTTGCAGGTTGTTTATCCGTTTTGAAGGAAACGGCACGCCCTACCATCATCTCTGCTAGGTCTTGACTGCTGGCTCCTGCCACTGAGACAGTATCGATGGACTGACCTCGGCGGATGACGGTCACACGATCAGCAACCGCACGAATTTCATCTAGCTTATGCGTGATAAGGATAATAGATTTACCCTCTTTTACTAAGTTGCGCATAATATCAAGCAGTTCTGATATTTCAGATGGTGTCAGCACTGCCGTTGGCTCATCAAAAATAAGAATATCTGCCCCTCGGTAGAGTGTCTTTAAAATTTCGACACGCTGCTGAGCACCCACAGAAATATCTGCGACCTTAGCTGATGGATCAACAACTAAGCCATATTTCTCTGAAAGAGTTTTGATCTCATCTGTCGCTCTTTTGATATCGATCTTACCCTTGCGTGTCACTTCACTACCTAGGATAATATTCTCAGCAACTGTAAAGGCATCGACCAGCATAAAATGCTGATGGACCATTCCGATACCTAGTTTGGAAGCTTTAGAGGGGGAATCTAATTTCACATCCTTTCCCCTTAGCAGAATAGAACCCTCTGTAGGCTCTAGCAAGCCTGAGAGCATATTCATCAAAGTGGACTTACCAGCTCCATTCTCTCCTAGAAGGGCATGAATTTCACCAGCTTTGACATCAAAGTTGATATGATCGTTGGCTACAAAATCACCAAACTTTTTGGTAATATTTCGCATCTCAATGACAGTTTCTTGTGCCATAGTCTTTCCTTTCAACTAACTTTTTTAGGTCAGTAAAACCTATAACTGCATAGGATTATAGGTTTTACTGAGATAAAAATTTTTATCTCAGTCCCTTTAAAAAGCGACCCTTAAGGTCGCCCTTTTAAGAACAGCTGCGATGAGAAGTCATTATTTTTTAAGACCATCTTTAACTGTTAATTTGCCATCAATAATATCTTGTTTGGCTTGTTCTACAGCCTTTTTAATATCCTCTGGGAGGTTTTTCGTTACAAGGTCAACCCCTTTATCTTTGAGACCATACGTTTTGGTTGTATTACCTTGGAATTTTTCACCCTTTAATTGTGCATTTGAAATGTCTTTAACAACAGTGCCCACTTCTTTTATGGTTGACGTTAAAACAAAGTTAGATTTTTTGCCATCCGAAGCGGTGTAATCTCCTTCTGCAGATTGGTCACGGTCCACACCGATGACCCAAAGCTTTTTATCACTATCTGCGGCAAGACCTTCATTGTGTTCCTTAGCTTCTGAGAAGACTCCCTTACCTGATCCTCCAGCAGCATGATAGATCACATCAGCACCACCTGCACGCATAGTTGCTGCTTTCGTTTGTCCCTTAGCCGCATCATCGTAGCTTCCAACGTACTGAACATCTACTTTGATATTCTTATTAACAGAGGCAACTCCTTCTTTGAATCCTGTTTCAAAGCGTGTGATGGTATCTGATTCAACCCCACCGATAAAGCCAACTTTATTGGTCTTAGTCTGTTTAGCGGCGGCAATACCGGCTAAGTAAGCACCTTCATTATCTGCAAACAAGACACTTGTCACGTTATCCTTGTCTTTGACGACATCATCAATAATGACATAGTTGGTATCCGTATAGGTATCTGCTGCTTCTTCAACGGCATCATGAAGGGCATAGCCTATTCCAAAGACAAGGTTATAGCCCTTATCATTGGCAGAATCAAGATTATTGGAATAATCAGATTCTGATTTCGATTGGAAGTAAGTATATTCACTGTCTTTATTGAATTTATTATCCTTACCCCAAGCTTCTAACCCTTCCCAAGCTGATTGGTTAAATGATCTATCATCAACACCACCAGTATCTGTGACAATAGCTGCACGGACAGAGCTATCTGACTTCGATTGGGAAGAACGGTTACATGCAGCCAGCGAAAGCAAAGCTACAGCAGCCAAACCAAGACCGACAAATTTTTTGTTCATTTTCATGAATGAACCCTCCTATAAAAAAGTCGCAACAAGGTTGCAAATATATCTTAAACCCAAAGGTTTAATGCAAAAAAACAACTAAAGGACCTTATTCAAAGTTCCTAAATGAGTATGGAAGTAACTCACCGACTGTCATCTCGACTGTCTCACCTTCTTTAGAGATCAAGGTCACAGGGGCTGATAGCTCAAAGAACTCAGCCATGACCTGACGGCAGGCACCACAGGGTGATATGGGAGACTTGGTGTGTCCATAAATCGCAATGCGTTCCAAGTCCCTATGGCCTTCTGATACTGCCTTAAAAATTGCAGTTCGTTCAGCACAATTGGTCAAACCATAACTGGCATTTTCAACATTGCACCCCTGATAAATCTCTCCTGATTTTGTCAGCAAGGCTGCTCCCACTGGAAAATTAGAATAGGGCGTATAAGCCTGACGACTAGCATCTATAGCCAACTGCTCCAGATTAGTAGTCATTATCTGCGATTTCTCCATTTACAATAGCAACTCCCGCCGACGCTCCGATACGGGTAGCACCCGCCTCAATAAAGGCTTGTGCATCTGCATAAGAGCGTGCACCACCAGAGGCCTTGACACCAACTGTATCACCGACTGTTTGGCGCATAAGCGCAACATCAGCGACAGTTGCCCCACCGGTTGAGAAACCTGTTGAAGTCTTGACATAGTCAGCTCCAGCTGCTACAGCTAACTGACAGGCTTTGACCTTTTCATCATCAGTGAGTAGACAGGTCTCGATGATAACCTTGACTAACTTATCACCACTAGCCTGAACAACGGCTTGAATATCATCCTGAACTTTATCGAAATGCCCTGATTTTAACTCACCAATGTTGATGACCATATCAATTTCATCTGCACCATTGGCGAGGGCATCCTTGGCTTCAAAGACTTTGACGGCCGTAGTGTTTGCTCCAAGAGGAAAGCCGATCACGGTACATACTTTAACAGGTGACTCTTTAAGAGCCTGTGCTGCATAAGCTACCCAAGTAGGATTGACACAAACGCTTGCAAAGGTATACTCCTTAGCTTCAGTCAATAAGGCATCAATTTGCGCCTGACTAGCTTCAGGCTTTAACAAAGTATGGTCGATATAACTATTGATAGACACTTTTTTCTCCTATTCGATGATAGCAATAATCTCGTGAGGGATTATCTTATTGTCCTCTATTGTAACATTTTTTGTAAATTCTGTAATCTTTTTTTGAGTAATTTTTCGATTTGTGTAAATTTTTGCGATTAAATCTCCCTCATTGACCTCATCTCCAACCTTTTTCTCGAACATAATGCCCGCATCGTAATCCAATCGGTCGGTTTTTACGGCTCTCCCGGCTCCAATTTCCATGGCAAAATGTCCATAGTATAAAGCAGGAATTTCTGTAATATACCCTGATTTTTGAGCCTTTATATCATAGACAAAGTCGGTTTTAACCGGACGATAGATGTCTGTGACATCTCCTCCTTGAGCTTGGACTAATTCTTCAAATTTTTTCAAGGCTTTGCCATTTACTAAATGCTCTCTTATCTCTGATGGCTTTGCAGTCACACCACCGAGCTTGAGGAGGAGCTTGGCTAAGTCACAGATAAAGTTTGTGATATCGTCACGGCCTTGTCCCTTCATGATATCTATGGCTTCCAAAACTTCTAGACGATTACCAATGGCTTTTCCGAGGGGTTGGCTCATATCAGTCATGACAGCAACGGTCTGGCGCCCAACTTCCTTGCCAAGCTGTACCATCGTTTCCGATAACTCTTGAGCCTCTTTCTGTGTCTTCATAAAAGCACCATCCCCAACAGTGACGTCAAGAAGGATGGCATCAGCTCCTGCTGCAATTTTTTTAGACATAACAGAGCTGGCAATCAAGGGCATAATATCAACAGTCGCAGTTACATCACGCAAAGCATAGAGTAATTTATCGGCTTTGACCATGTGCTCTGACTGACCAATAATAGCGATTCCAATGTCTTGAACTTGTGCGATAAAATCAGCTTCGCTCTGCTCTATTTTGTAACCATCGATTGATTCTAATTTATCTAAGGTTCCACCGGTATGCCCAAGTCCTCGGCCACTCATCTTAGCAACGGGGACACCAAAACTGGCCACTAAAGGAGCCAGTATGAGGGTAACCTTATCACCAACCCCTCCTGTCGAGTGTTTATCTACTTTAATACCTGAAATAGCAGTCAGATCTAGCTCATCTCCCGTCTTAACCATAGCCATGGTTAGATCACGGGTTTCCTGCATGGTCATTCCCTTAAAATAGGTAGCCATCGCAAAAGCGGACATCTGATAATCTGGGATCTGGCCAGAAGCATAGTTTGCCACCAACCAGTTAATTTCCTGCGTCGATAAACTCTGACCATCACGCTTTTTTTGAATTAGATCAACTGCTCTCATATCTTTTCACTCCTTAAAATATAATAACCTTTATCCTTTTTTAGGACACTAACATTGCCAAATACCTCTTGCATTTTAGCTTTTGCACTTGGTGCTCCTTGTTTTTTCTGAATGACAATAGTGAGGGTCCCACCTTTTTTAAGATGATCCGGAGCTTCCTCTAAAATTTGATGCACAATTTGCTTACCTGCTCGGATCGGTGGATTACTGATGATATGGTCAAAACTTCCTTCTACCTTATCATAGACTGAGGATTGATAAGCGCTTACGATAACACCGTTGCGCTCAGCATTTTTCTTAGCTAGGTCAATCGCTCGGTTATTGATATCAATCATGGTCACTTCTAAACCCTGTACTTTAGCCAAACTAATTCCTAGAGGGCCGTAACCACAGCCTAAGTCCAGTAAACGCTCACCTTGCTGGAAATTTAGCTGATTCAATAGAACTTCGCTGCCATAGTCGATTCTTTTCTTTGAAAAGACACCAGCATCTGTATAAAAGTGAAAGGTCTCTCCCAGCAGGCGAACCGATAAGTCATGAATGTCATGTGCTGCATCTGGATTTTCTGCGTAGTACATTTTTGCCATTGTTGATTTCTTTCTATTCTCATTGCATAAGTGCTTGGCTCTCTTGAAATCTGCTTCTTGCAAGATCATTTTGAGGCGCTATTCCTGCCGTTATTTTATCATATTTTATGCTACAATAGAGCCATGTCTCAAGAATTAAAAAATTTTGAAAAGATCGATCGCTCTCTCTGGCAATCCTTGCACCAAAATGAACAGTTGGAGTTGACGCAAGAAGAGCTCGACTCTATTAAAAGTCTAAATGATAAGATTGATATCCAGGATGTTCGTGATGTCTACCTTCCCTTGATCAGTCTTATTCAAATTTACAAAAACGCTCAAGAAAATCTCCGCTTTTCCAAGGGGATCTTTTTAAAAAAGAATGTCAGCCAAGGTCCTTTTATCATCGGCATCTCTGGGTCTGTCGCTGTCGGTAAATCTACTACCAGTCGACTGTTGCAATTATTGCTGACTCGGAAATTTAAGAACAGCAAGGTTGATCTTGTGACCACAGATGGCTTTCTTTATCCTAATGAAGTTTTGATCGAACATCAGCTGCTAAATCGCAAGGGCTTCCCTGAGAGTTATGATATGGAGCTTTTGGTTACCTTTTTGGATGCTATGAAAAATGGTCAAGACATGGATATTCCAGTCTATTCACATTCCAGTTATGATATCATTCCCGGAGAGGTCCAGTCCATACAGTCTCCTGATTTTCTCATTGTCGAGGGGATTAATGTCTTTCAAAACCAGCAGAATCATCATCTCTACATCAATGATTACTATGATTTTTCTATCTATATCGATGCTGAGGCTGATCAGATTGAAACTTGGTACCTAGAGCGTTTTAGAAGCCTGCTTGAACTGGCAAAAACTGATCCTGATAATTATTATCACTATCTATCGCAAATGCCTATAGAGGAAGCTATCGCTATCGCCAAAGAAACTTGGCAATCTATCAATCTGATCAACTTACAGGATTATATCAAGCCTACGAGAAATCGAGCAGAATTAATTCTTCACAAATCTAGTTATCATAACATCGATAAAATTTATTTGAAAAAGTGAATAGGACTTGTCAAACCCTGCTATTTCCTATATAATGGAATGGTTAGTAAAAATGGAGGTGAAAACTTTGGCAAATATTAAATCTGCTATCAAACGTGCTGAAAAGAACGTTAAGCAAAATGAAAAAAATTCAGCGCAAAAATCAGCTTTGCGTACTGCTATCAAAGCTTTTGAAGCTGACCCTTCTGAAGAGCTCTACCGTGCTGCTTCTTCAAGCATCGATAAAGCTGCAAGCAAGGGATTGATTCATAAAAATAAAGCTAGCCGCGATAAAGCTCGTCTTGCGACTAAACTTGGCTAAGTCTTGTCACCTCCATAATCTGGAGGTTTTTTTATTTGTTGGACCGATGTTGATTTGAGGAGTAAAAAAGGCTGAGACAAAAGTTCTCAGCCTTTTTTATTTAGTCAATTTTACCTATTAAGCACAGTGATTTAGAGCAGAGTTATTATGATAGTCCACCAATGAACTACTACCGTTAAAAGGAACTTTATGGGCATATGCTTATCTTTAAGTGATCATAAAGATCTGTTCGTCTAGCGCCTATGATGATTATCCATCATTTTAAGCTGTCATCTTAATCTCAAAGACAGTCCCAACGGGTGTATTATCACTGACAGTAATTGTCCCATCAAGAGCAGTTACAATTTGTTGGGCTAAAGAAAGTCCCAGTCCGAATCCACCTGTTTGACGAGTTCTTGCCTTGTCGATACGATAGAAACGATCAAAGATTTTTATCTTATCCTCATCACTAATCCCAGAGCCATTATCTGCTACTCGGATCGTCAATCGGCGATCACTAGTGCTTACCATGACATCAATGGCACCATCTTCTTCTGTATATTTAACAGCATTATCAAAAAAGATTGTCATTAATTGCTTGATCAAGGTTGCATCTGAATTGATAGGGCGATTCACTTGATTAGTAAAGGTAAATTGCTTTCCATTTTCTTCTGCGATCATGCTGTAATTTTCAAAGATCTTATCAAAAAATGTGGGTTGAATCTGACTGATCTCTGGAGTGAAACTTTCATCACGGCGAGCAAGATTTAGGAGATTAGTAGTGAGAATCCGCATATTGCGTACTTCATCTAAACTAGAGGCAATGGTCTCAAAATTATCGAGAATTGTTTCATCGGGTTTTCTAAAGAGCGTTTCCAAGCGATTTTGAAGTACAGCCAAAGGTGTCCGTAACTCATGGCTAGCATCTTCTACAAAGTTTTTCTGACGCTCGTAACTTTCTAGAATGGGTTTACGTGATGTATAAGCCAAGTAAAGACTGGCAAAAACAGAGAGCAACCAAAAGATCACCATCACCGTGATAATAATAAATTGATATTGAGATTTTAAACCATCTAACTGATTAACACTGATTGCTATGGTTGCATAGGCTGCATCTGGAAAACGGTCATCTGATACAGAAATGGTCTTGTAGCGATAGTGCTCAACATCATTAAAGTTTCCTGCAACACTGATGGCTCGATATTCATTGAGGTGGTTCTTATCTAATTTTAACTGATTCAGTCCCGTAAAGATGTCCTTGCTATTAAGGATTTTACCATTCTTGTCATACACAATAATGTCTACAATCGAACTAGGGGCAACATATAGACTATTTGTATTGTCTTCATCATCTGTCTGACCGTCATTGTCAAACAAGGTTTTTGATCCTAGAAAATCATTACCATCCGTAAATACAGAAATATCGGAGTCATCACTTCCTTCAATGGTTGAAAAGAAGTTAGCCCGATACATAGTACGATAAACATAGGCTTCGATCCTGTTTGCAGCTTTATTAATATTATCATCAACCGATGAATAAATACCAATTTGCATAATCTGCAAAATCAACAGGGCCATAACCAAGAAAATAACTGTGAATACAGATGAATACTGTAAAAAGGTTTTGAATCCCTCAGAAGCTAAGTGTTTTTTGAGATTAGGCAGCATCCTTTAGAATATACCCCACACTGCGTAGTGTATGTAATTGTCTTTCGAAATCAGTGCCCTTTAATTTCTTACGTACTTTAGAGATATACACTTCAACGACTGATACTGTGGTATCACTATCAAATCCCCAGATACGATCGAAGATTTGATTTTTTGGCAAGATAACATTCTGGTTTTGTAGGAAGTAGACTAAGAGGTCAAATTCTTTTCCAAGCAGTTCAACTTCTCTACCATTGACTGTGACAGCTTTTGTAGATGTATCACAAGTAAGGTCTCCGTAGGTGAGAATATTCTCATTTAACTTGCCCGAACGTTTCAAGAGTGCTTGAATACGCATTTTCAACTCTTCGAGATAGAATGGCTTTGTCAAGTAGTCATCTGCACCCAAGTCAAAACCATGTCCCTTATCATCCAAGGAATCTTTGGCTGTTGTAATCAAAACAGGTGTTTTGACTCCCTTTTCACGCATTTCTTTCAAGACTGACAAGCCATCTTTTTCAGGTAACATAAGGTCCAGGATGATCAAGTCGTATACACCAGTTTCAGCTTCAAAAAGCCCTTCTCCTCCATCAAAGACCTGCGTTACTTCTGCAAAGTCATCCAGGAAGTCATAAACTGAATTTGATAAGCTTAGATCATCCTCAACTAACAATATTTTTATTAGGTTTGTTTTTTTCATAACCGACTCCTCTTAAGCAAAGAATTTGGGCAAGATCAACCGCCCTTGTGATCACTCTAACTATATGGGAATTCAAGCATCCCTATCCTATGACAAGTAAGATCGTCATAAGCTCTATCACTATCATGTTTAAAGATTCTTATTAGAGCTAGCTTGTCATGACTTGACTTAATATCTTGTCTTAGCTATGTCATACATTCTAGCAAAGAAACCTTAAAAAAGGGTAAGGAATTACTAATTGGACGCTAAAAACCTTAAACTTTTTAAGAAAAATTACCTAGAGTTTGAACACTAGGTAATTGGAAAACTATGGTTGCTAAATCATCTGACCAGCAGCTTCTCGCAGTGCCTTTTCAACAGCAGATTTATCACGATCTAATAATTCAATTCTAGCTGTGATTTCTTTAATACCCATGGAGATATTGCGAGAGATGGCTTTATCATCAAGCTGTGGTTCAAAGAATTTGCGGTAATCATTCAATAGTTTTTGGGTTTTAAAATGGTTAGCGGGATAAATGACAAAGCGATCAAAGCTCATATCACCACCCAAGGTAGCTTTTATCCAGTCCCAGTTTTCTTTGGCCCATTTCCACACGATTTCTTGCGTAAATGGCTTAGCTAAAAAGGCAGCATACCAACTGGCTAGGTCTTGTGGTTTAACAACCGTCTTATCTTTCCATTGATTAAGCAGGTACTTGAGTGTGGTGCTATTTTTAGTATTGGATAAAGCATTGGCTAATTGGCGTTTGAAATTACCATCAGTAGTATTTTGATAGGCTTCTAAATACTGATCAACTAATTCATCTGTCTCGGCATGCTTCATCTCACTAGCGAGGACAGAGCCTCTGATGCCAGCAGGTATTTGCTCTAAACGATCTTTGAAAGAGAGATAAATATCGTGAGCCTTAGCGATAGCCTCATCGTCATCAGCCTTGAGCATGAGAGCGATGGCAGACTGGCGAAGCATTTCATCTTCATCACTTTCGCCAGCTTTCTTGTCAAAACCAAGGTGCAAGAAATTTTGACCTGCAACAGTCTTTATTAAGGCTTTAAGAGCTCGTTCTGCTGGGCTACCTTCATCAACAAAACGCTCCAATCCTGAAAGTATTTGCTCTCCTGCTGCTGCTAGCATAAAGGAGGATTCTTCAGGAAGCTTATCTAATAGAGGGACTAAATCAGCGTAGGAAATCTCGCCACTTTCAGCCAGCAAGCGACGCTCTTGTAACAGTTGGAGCTTGGTTGTCTTGTCCTGGCTTGAAAACTTTGTGAGCAGATTATCCCAGAGTTCACCATGATAATGGCTGATATAATGGGCGGTGTTATCTGTATTCAAACGCAAAGGTTGAGCATTAGCAGCCGCCAACTCTGAAAAATTTGGAATGATAAGACCTTCTTCTGAGAGTGTATCAGGCAGACCAGTCCAGTTGGCATTGAGTGGAATTGTCCATAGACGGTTTTGATCTTCATGCTCACCGATGAAAAATTGCTTTTGACTGATGATTAATTGGTCGTTTTGAACTTGAAGATCGACCACTGGATAGCCCGGTTGTTCCAGCCAACCGTTCATAAAGCTTGCTACATCTTTGTCTGAGGCTTGAGCAAGGGCATTCCACAAATCCCGTCCAACAGTATTGCCATACTGATGCTTTTCAAAATAGATCTTAAGACCTGCTCGGAAAGCCTCATCACCTAGCCAACGGCGTAGCATGTGCATCAGACGGCTACCCTTGGCATAGACAATAGCTGGATCAAACAAAGTATTGATCTCATCTGGATGATTGACATCTACATGGACTGACTGAACACCATCAGTAGCATCGCGCTTGAGGGCCAGTGGGACACCTGTTGTTTGAAAATCCTCAAATATGTTCCAGCTAGGCTCAATAGTATCAATGGAAACATATTCCATCATATTGGCAAACGATTCATTGAGCCATAAATCTTCCCACCATTTCATAGTCACTAAATTTCCAAACCATTGGTGGGCGAGCTCGTGAGCTACGACCAGCGCCACTTGCTGACGGCTGCTAGCAGTTGAATTCTCATCAACAACAAGATAGACTTCACGGTAGGTAACTAGTCCCCAATTTTCCATTGCGCCCGCCGAAAAATCTGGCAAAGCGATATGGTAAGAATGAGGAATTGGATAAGCAACACCATAGTAATCTTCATAGAAGTCGATGACACGGACGGCCACGTCTAAGGCAAAATCCAAGGATGATAATTGATGTGCCTTGGTAGAATAGACACCGACCTGAGTGCCATTTTTAGTTTCAGCTGTCTTTCCTTGTAAATCACCTAGGGCAAAGGCCAGCAAATAAGATGACATACGAGGGGTGGTATCGAAAATCCAAACTCCTGTTTCCTGACGGAGCTCCTGATTGATCTCAGGCATATTTGACAGGACAATTTCACCATCCATCTGGTCAAATTTAATTGCTAAATCAAATGTCGCCTTAGCTTCAGGCTCATCAATAGAGGGAAAGACTTCACGGGCAAAGTGACTTTCAAACTGTGTCGCAATCACTTCTTTTTGGATACCATCTACGGTGTAGTAGGAAGGATACATACCGGTCATGTTATCTGTAATCTTACCTGAGAACTCAACCACAATGGTCATGCTACCATAGTCAGGTAGACTTAGGCGGACAGCTTCGTGCTCATCATCCATCGTGTAAGCAACCGGTTGATTATCCAATAAAACTGAATTAATAGCTAATCCTTTTTGATGGAGTGCAATCTCACTACTGAGTGCTTCTCCAGATATGGCAACATTACCCGAAAAGACCTTATCCTTACGATTGATATCAAGGAAAAGATTATAATTTTCAGGGACAAATTTTTCAATCAAGTGTTCTACAGAATTCATAAAACTCCTTCACTCTTTACATAGGTTAGACTCTAGCCAAATACGCAAAAAAGCTAGAGCACAAGTGTCTAGCCAATTATAACATAAGCTGCCTTAAAGTTCGATGATTTTTCCAGTTTTGAGGTAAACCACCCACTCACAGAGGTTGCAGGCATAGTCACCGATACGCTCCAAATACATCAATACTTGGAAATACTCTTTGGCGGCAAAGGCAGCTTCTGGCTTTTCACGAATCGCTTCCACCGTCATATTTTGAATATCGACAAAAAGGTTGTCGATGATTTCATCACGTGCAGCTACTTCGTAAGCACTGTCTTCATCCGCCTTGATATATACCGTCAAAGCATCCTCAACCATATCTCTGACCTGACGTCCCATCTTGCTAATGGCTTCTTCAACGGCAATAATGCGTTCTTCTCCCTTCATACGCAAGGTAGCCTTAGCGATAGCTGTAGCATGGTCTCCCATTCTTTCAACATCACTTGACGCCTTGAGTACGGTGATCACTGTACGAAGGTCAGCTGATACCGGTTGTTGGAGCGCAATGATTTCAAGAGATTTTTTCTCAAGCTTAGTTTCATAATTATTCACTACGATATCAGCATCGACCACTTCTTTTGCCAGCTCACGATCATGACTGACGAAAGCACGAACTGTTTTACTGATTTGGGAGCTGACTTCAGTTCCCATCGCATAAAACTGATTATGTAGTTTTTCTAATTCTTCTTCAAATTGTGTACGTAACATCATTTTACTTCCTGTCTATGGAATAGATTATACTATCCAAATTTACCTGTAATATAATCTTCAGTTTCTTTATTAGCTGGGTTTAGGAACATGTCTTTAGTTGCATTAAATTCTACTAAATTACCATCCAAGAAAAACCCTGTCTTGTCTGAAATACGGGAGGCTTGCTGCATGGACCTCGTCACAATCAGCATCGTATACTGATCTTTTAAATTGTACAGCGTCTCTTCAATTTTACCAGATGATATAGGATCCAGAGCTGATGTTGGCTCATCCATCAAAATAATCTTGGGACTGGTTGCAAGAACCCGTGCCACACAAACCCGTTGTTGCTGACCACCTGATAAGCCAAGGGCTGAATCATGAAGACGATCTTTTACTTCATCCCATATGGAAGCTCCCGTCAAAGATTTTTCAACAGCCTCATCGAGAACTGACTTATCCTTGATTCCCTTGATACGAAGACCATAGACGACATTTTCATAAATACTCATAGGAAATGGATTAGGCTGTTGAAAAACCATTCCAATCTCCTTACGAAGCTCAACAGTATCTGTTCTAGGTCCATAGATATTATGATCATTATAGGTAATTGATCCTGTCAAGGTCACTTCAGGATTGAGGTCTCCCATACGATTGATAGCACGTAATAGAGTCGATTTCCCAGACCCTGACGGTCCAATGAGGGTTGTAATCTCATTGGGCATAAAATCCATCGTAATGCTGTTTAGGGCCTTCTTTTTATTATAATAAACAGACAGATCATTGACCTGTAAGATTGGTTTAGACATAGAACTCCTCTCTAGCCAAAGCGACCGGATACATAATCACTGGTAGATTGACAAGCGGCATTCTGAAAGACTTTTGCCGTTTTATCATATTCGATCAAGTCACCAAGGTAAAAGAATGCTGTATAATCACTCACACGTGCTGCTTGTTGCATATTGTGAGTTACAATGATGATGGAGTAGTCTTCCTTCAAATCTGCCATTGTCTCTTCTAGTTGCATAGTAGCAATAGGATCCAGGGCTGAGGCAGGCTCGTCCATCAATAAAATATCAGGCTTGACTGAGATCGCACGTGCGATACATAAGCGCTGCTGCTGACCACCTGACAAGGTGAAAGCTGACTTATGAAGATCGTCTTTGACTTGATCCCAAAGTGCTGCTTGCTTTAGTGAAGTTTCGACAATCTCATCAAGTACCTTTTTATCTTTGATGCCTGCACGCTCATGCGCAAACGTAATATTTTTGTAGATAGACTTGGCAAATGGATTGGGTCTTTGAAAGACCATTCCGATTTGCTTTCGCATTTCAAAGACATTGATCTCTGGACGATTAATATCGATGCCTTCATACCAGATTTCTCCAGTTACTTTTGCAATATCGATCGTATCATTCATGCGGTTAAGGCTGCGTAAGAATGTCGACTTCCCACATCCAGACGGTCCAATAAAAGCCGTAATTTTATTCTTTTCGAACTGCATGTCAATGCCTTTGATGGCTTCATTTTGCCCGTAATAAACATGGAGATCCTTGGTCTCGAGGGCCAATTCTTCCTTGTTATCAAAGGTCATGATATGACGTTCATTCCAATTATATTCTGCCATAGTTATTCCTTATTTTGCTGATGTCAATCGTGCATGCAATTTCTTACCGATAAAGCGTGCAGAGAGATTGAAAATCAAAATGAAAATCAAGAGAATGGCGGCACTTCCTGCCGATACCATTGTTGCGTCTGGAATAGTTCCTTCGCTGTTAACCTTCCAAATATGTACCGCTAATGTTTCTGATTGGCGGAAAATAGAGATTGGACTGGTTACACTTAAGGGATTCCAATTGCTCCAGTTGAGGGCTGGCGCTGA
The DNA here is from genome assembly GCF_058314555.1 of Streptococcus sp. ALY_211. Taxonomy (NCBI): domain Bacteria; kingdom Bacillati; phylum Bacillota; class Bacilli; order Lactobacillales; family Streptococcaceae; genus Streptococcus; species Streptococcus sp. ALY_211. The sequence goes on from NZ_JBZFUN010000007.1 coordinate 50,593, forward strand.
TTGCCCCGCTGTATAAATCAAGGCAGCTGCTTCTCCAAAGATACGTCCTGAAGCGAGAACAATACCAGTAACAATACTAGGAATCGCCTCAGGAATCACGACATGAAGGACTGTCTCCCAGCGAGAAATCCCCAAAGCAAGACCTGCCTCACGCTGGGTGTGATGAACATTTCGCAAACTGTCTTCTACAGTACGAGTCATCTGCGGTAGATTGAATACAGTTAGGGCTAAAGCACCGGACAGGATTGAAAAGCCATATTGGAACTGTACTACAAAAATCAAATAACCGAATAGACCAACAACAACTGATGGTAAGGAAGATAAGATTTCAATACAGATACGAATAAAGTCGGTCAAACGACCTTTTTTAGCGTATTCTGATAGATATATTCCTGCTCCCATTGATAGAGGAACTGAGATAATCAATGTTACTACCAGAAGAAAGAGGGAATTATAAAGTTGAATTCCGATACCACCACCAGCCTTATAGGCTGAAGATTTTCCTGTTAAGAACTGCCAGCTAACATGTGGTAAGCCCCTCAATAGGATGTATAGAATCAAGGAGGCCAAAATGGTTACAATAATCCCTGCGATAGTGTAGAGAATCGCAGTCATCAATTTATCAAATTTCTTAGCGTTCATAATTTACCTTTTGCTCCCTAGTAATGAATCGCATCAACATATTGAAGGCCAAACTCATGATTAAGAGTACCAAGGCCAATGACCAAAGAACGTTGTTTTGGACTGTTCCCATGACGGTATTTCCAATTCCCATAGTCAATACTGAGGTCAGTGTTGAGGCAGGTGTAGTCAATGACTCCGGCATAACTGGAGAGTTCCCAACAACCATCTGAATCGCCAAAGCTTCACCAAAGGCACGAGCCATTCCGAAAATGACTGCTGTAAAAATTCCAGGTTTAGCGGAATTGAGAATGACGCGCCAAATGGTTTGCCAACGTGTGGCTCCCATCGCCAAACTGGCTTCACGATAGTGTCTTGGTACCGAACGCAGGCTGTCTACTGTCATAAAGGTAACAGTCGGTAAAATCATAACAAAAAGGACAAAAACTCCTGATAAAATACCAAAACCAGTACCACCAAAAATAGTACGTACGACGGGAACAACAACCTGAAGACCAATAAAGCCATAGACAACAGATGGGATCCCTGTCAACAATTCAATAGCTGGTTGCAGTAGTTTAGCTCCACGCTTGGGAGAAATCTCTGTCATAAAGATAGCTGCCCCAATAGCGAATGGTGTTGCAATGAGGGCGGATAAAATGGTTACGATAAAGGAACCTGTAATCATAGGAAGCGCACCCATGATCGGTAAACCATTGGCGTCCTTGACAGAAGGCTTCCACACTCTCCCAAATAGAAAATCAAAAATATTGATTCCATCTACAAAGAATGTCGATAGTCCTTTTTGTGCCACAAAGATTAAGATCATGGCCACAATGAAGGCAATCAAGACTAAACACATAAAGGTCAGTGTACGACCAAATTTTTCAAGACGAGAATTTTTTGATGGCGATGTTAATTTTTTCGCCAAATCTTGTTGTTTCATGAATGCTCCTCTTATTTTTCCCTTACCTTACCTTGGGCATCTTTGACCACTTTCATGTCATTGATAGAGATGTATCCCATCTCTTTGACGACGCCCTCTTGAACCTCATCACTGAGGACATAGTCCAAAAATTCCTTGGTCAGACCAGTGGCTTTACCCTTGGTATACATGTGTTCATACGACCATAGTGTCCATTTATTAGTAGCAACATTTTCAGTCGTCGGCTCATAGCCATTGATCTGAATCGTATCAACTGTATCATCGACATATGGGAAGGCTAAGTAGGATATAGCACCCGGTGTCTGTGAGACAATGGAGCGAACCATTCCGTTTGAGTCTTGCTCTTGACTCTGCTTACTGGACTTATCCTTCATAATGACACTGTCAAATGTCGCACGCGTTCCTGAACCAGTCGCACGATTGACTATAGTGATTTCCATATTTTTACCACCTAACTGTTTCCAGTTGGTGTATTCACCTGTGAAAATCTTTTGGAGCTGATCACTTGTAATGCTCTTCATGCCAACTTTCTTATTGACAATAACGGCGATACCGGCAACAGCTACTTGGTGATCGACTAGCTTACTAGCATCTATACCACTCTTTTCCTCAGCGAAAACATCGCTATTACCAATCTGAACAGCTCCAGATTGGACTTGAGATAGACCTGTTCCTGATCCACCACCTTGAACATTGATAATCTTATCGCTGTTTTTTTCTTGGAAACCATCTGCCGCCCCTTCTACTAAGGGCTGAAGTGCGGTTGAGCCAACGCTTGTGATATTTTCTCCACGATCAATCCAAGAAGCACATGCTGACAAGGTCAGTAGAGCAATTCCCATAAAAGCAAGAAATACCAAGCGTTTCTTATTCAATTTTTTCATTTTTTAATCCCGTTTTTTACTGTAATAACTGCTTGCAAAAAGTGTATTTGAAAGCCAATAGCCTCCACTTCTAATAATAACACATCGGTCTTTTTTTGAATAGCTATTTTTTAGAATTCTTATACAAAAATTATCTATTAAAACGCAGTCCCTTGGGGTAAAAATTCTTAAGTGTTTGCCCCACAACTTTGGCAAATCCTAGACCGTTTCCCTGAACGAGTAGATGGTACCAGCCGTTGGGGAGGCTAGTGGGTAAGGCTACCGTATTACCAGAAACATAAGTCCAGTACTGCTCCTCGGTTAGCTCTAATGTCTGCTTGGTCTCATCACTAGTGAGGGCGAGACCCAGAGCAAAAGATGGTTCAAAACGCCTTTTTTTAAAGGTTCCTAGATGAAGTCCATTCCTTGCAATCCTGATTCTCTCAAGATTTGGAAGGTCCTCTGGCAACAGATAAAGCTCCGTTCCAAAAGCCTGCAAGATCCCCGATAATCTGGTAGAGAGCTGCTCTTCTTCAAAGGATTGCCACAAATCAATCTGTTCTCTGGATAAATTCGTGTGCGGATGATGTTTACCTTTGTATCCTTTTTTTCTAGTCCTTGCAGGGAGAGGAGGACGCTTATCTAGGAGTTGGGCTACAAACTGTCCTTCCCCCTTGAAATGGTGGGGGTACATCCTTGCAGCCTCCGGCATGTGGATCCCTGGCAGCATGCCATTGAGCAGCTCTATAGGCAGTAGAGAAAACTGTGGAAAGTCCTCCAAGAGCCATCTGATAATATCTTCATTTTCCTCAGGGGACCAAGTACAGGTAGAGTAGATCAGACGACCGCCTGGTCGTAACATCTTAATGGCTTCTTCAAGAATTTCTTTTTGTAATTTAGCACACTCTTTTGGATAGTCTGCAGACCAATATTGGATAGCATCAGGGTCTTTACGAAACATTCCTTCTCCTGAACAAGGGGCGTCCAATACAATGACATCAAAATAATCTGTAAATACCCTAGCCAAGCCTTGAGGAGTTTCATTTGTCACGATGACATTTCTAGCCCCGAAGCGTTCAACATTTTCAGTTAAAATCTTGCTTCGCTTCTTAGAAATTTCATTGGAGACTAAAACACCTGTGTTATCTAAGTAACTGAGAAGATGAGTTGTCTTGCCACCCGGAGCAGCTGCTAAGTCAAGAACCCGCATGCCTTTTTGGGGAGCAGCAACTTGAGCCACCATTTGAGCAGCCGGTTCCTGTGAATAGACAAGACCAGTTGTATGGGGCACAGATTTTCCTGATACCTTGCCATAGTGCCCCCAGTTGGTGTTAGGGATGGCTTGATCAAAACTCTGCTGAACCTTCTTTAAAGGGTTCGTACGATAAGCAGATTGCGGCGGCTGCTCAAAACTGTCCAAAAAATCTTGACTCTCGGGTCCGAGAAGCTGTTTATATTTATCAATAAATTCTTTTGGTAGATTCATATTGCCATTATAACAAAAAAAGACTGGCGTGAGCAGTCTCACTCAGTCCAATCTTAGCAATCCTTTGAGGGTCTCTGCCTCCGTATCCGGAAGAAAGATCACCGCCTGTCTCGTCTGATAATCTAACCTATCACCCGTTAAGGTATGGACAGTATAACCCAGAGACTTTCCCATGATACTAGCTGCTGCATAGTCCCAAGGTGAGATAGCTGAGGCATAGCCCAGTAACTGCCCTTCTAAAACACGGCTCATGCTAATGCCAGCGCTCCCTAAAACACGGATGCCTAAGAGTGATTTAGCCAAATCAGCAAGACCAAAGTAATTGTGGGTATACATACTACCATTTGCAGCTAATAGTTGACGCTTGAGCGGTTTAGGTTGATAAGGAGCAAGTTCCCTACCATTGCAGGTTACTGGAAACTCGCCTCCTCCGCTGTACAAGCGATCCTCCATAACATCGTAGATCAAACCAAACTGACCAACACCATGCTCATAATAGGCAATCATTACCGCAAAATCACGCCCTTGTGCGATAAAATTCACCGTCCCATCAATCGGATCCAAAACCCAGACATGACCATCTTTTATATCATGATAAAGATCGTTTTCCTCGCCAAAGATGGCATCCCCTGGATAGGCGGTTTTGATCCGATTCACTAGGAGATCCTGGGTTTCTTTATCAAGATTAGTCACCAAATCGTCAGCGCTTGATTTTTCCTCGATTATCAGGTTGTCAGACATATGCGATTTGATGAAGGTCCCAGCTTCATAAATCATTGCTTTTGCCAGTTCAAATCTAGCCTTCAAGAGTGAGCCATCCTTTCTCCTGTTCCTTTGCAGCTTGAACAGCTCTATAAGTCGAATAGCCACTAGCTTTTTCAAAGGCACGATCAATCTGTTTTTCTTGCATCTTACTTGGGACTACTTTCTTAAACTCCTGATAGGATTGCAAGAATTTTTGGACATCTACTTTTGCCTCATAGGCATCCTCGACTTGATTCAAAAAATAAAGCACTGAAGAGATTTCATCAGTGCTCCAGCTGGAATCGAGAGGATAGTTATAGTTTTTATTCATGTTTTCCCTCTAATTCTGCTCGAATAGTTGCTTGGCGGAGCTCTTGCTGCCTATAGTGCCTTGGTAAGAAGGCACGAATTTCATCTTCATTGAATCCGATTTGCATGCGCTTATCATCCAATATAATCGGTCTGCGCAAGAGACTAGGATTTTGGGCAATCAAATCAATCAATTCTGAAATAGACAACTCTTCAACATCAAGGTCTAATTTTTGAAAGACTTTTGATCGGGTTGAAATAATATCTTCGGTTCCGTTTTCTGTTAGCGCTAAAATAGCCTTCAACTCCTCGGGTGACAAGGGACTGGTAATGATATTATGTTCTTGAAACTCGACCTCATGGTCTGCCAACCATGCACGTGCCTTACGACAGCTCGTACAGCTTGGTGATAAAAATAATGTAATCATAAAATTATCAGTCTTACCCCTTTCATTTTGACATTATACAAAAATTCCCTAGAAATTGCTAGACATTTCTAGGGATTGTTCTATACGGTCCCCCTAAAGAGATTAGGAGTCTAGAAGCCAGCTGAGGGCCTGTTTTCGATCTTTATGGAGCTGATCCACTAGTTCGTCTACCCCACTAAATTTTACCATATCACGTATCTTGGCAAGCCAAAAAACCTCTACTGTTTCTCCATAGATCTCTTGGTCAAACTCAAAAATATTTGCTTCTAAACGTAGGTCACTGCCACCGAATGTCACATTTTTTCCAATACTGGTCATTGCCCTGTAGGTTTTTGAACCAACTAATACATCAGTAACATAGACACCATCTGCTGGTAGATAGGTTCGATCAATCGGAGCTAAATTGGCCGTTGGAAACCCTATAGTCCGACCTCTGGCATCACCATGTACGACCATTCCTCTAGTGGAAAAAGGAAAACCTAATAGCTGATTAGCTTCTGCCACAGCTCCTTGAGCGATGAGCCGGCGGATACGCGTTGAAGAAATTTTTGATCCGGCCTGCCTAACTTCTGGAACACTGAGGACCTGACCGTCAAACTTCTCAACCAAGTAGCTGGCATCTTTGCGATCACTCCCAAATTTATAGTCAAAGCCAACGACGACTGCTTTGGCTCGTAAATGATTAATATAGCTGGTAAGGAAGCTGTCTGCATCTAGCTTGGCAAAACTTGCTGTAAAATCAATAAGGTACAGTTCATCAACTCCAAACTCCTGAAAACGCTGGTAACGCTTCTCAGGGTAGGTGATATGATTGAGTAGATCTGGCTCAAAGCGGGCAAAGACTAATTTGGGACTTTCATTAAAGGTGAGTACTGCTATTTTCAGACCATCTCTATCTGCGATCGCCTTGGCTTCTTCAAATAAAACCTGATGCCCCTTGTGAAGACCATCAAAATAGCCTAAAACTAAAACGGTGTCCGTCGTTTGCTTGATATCGTTAGCTCTTGTTATGTGTGTGATTTTCATGGTTTTTCATTAATACCTTTCGAGGCTTATAGGCAGCCCCTCGTGGCTCTAGAATAGCTGCTAGTTTGTCTTTATAAAAAGCTGCTAGAAGAGGTTCTTGGCTGTCTAGCTCAATAAAACGACCTGCCGTCACATCCTGATACTGGGCATCACTCAGCGTCACTTTAGGAAGGTCACTGGCGCCATATTCTATAGGGAGCAGAAAGCTGTAGTCATTTTGGGCGACACATGCCGCAACCTCCTCTAGTGTTAAGGCCTGATCCAAAGATAATCCTGCTGAAGCGGTACGGCTAAGATCTGACATATGACTCGCCAGACCTAGCTTCGCTCCTAAGTCTACAGACAAGGTGCGTACATAGGTACCCTTACTACAGACCACTCGAAAGCGAAAACGGCAGATACCTTCTTCAAAGATTGGCTCTGATGTTCGCTCGAAGCTCTTGATCCAAACCTTACGTTCGGGACGGACCACCGTCTCGCCAGCATGCGCATATTCATATAGCCTGCGGCCATTAACCTTGACCGCTGAATACATAGGAGGCACCTGGGTGATCTGACCAAGAAATTCCGCCATAGCTAAATCAATCTCATCTGCCGTGAGATTATCTGGAACAGGAGTCTTTTCTAAGACTTCACCACTTGCATCTTCTGTCATTGTGCTATAGCCTAGGGTAACTTCTCCTTCATAGACCTTACCTGACTCAGTCATATATTCGATAACCCGAGTTGCCTTACCAACTGCAATCGGTAAAACCCCGATGACATCTGGATCCAGCGTTCCTGCGTGGCCTATTTTCTTTTCCTGTAGGATCTTACGTAACCGAGCAACAGCATCGTGGCTGGTCATTCCAGCTTCTTTTTTTAGATTGATAATTCCTGAAATCATACCAATTATTATACCATAGTGAGGCTGATACAAAAGTTCTCAGACTTATTTATTTGTTAGGCGCAGTGGTTGAGAGTGAGACTGTTGGCTCTGCCAAGCAGTCTTACCTCTGAACAGCTCATTAGGTGCTTTAACACCAATGAACCCTGCTGATTGGCAGTCCTTACCTTAAGACACATTCCAAGTGCAATAGTTTCAGAAAAAGGTAAACCTGTACAAAAAAACGAATGTGTTCTATATAAGATACACATTCGTTTTAGTCTATTTGAAATTAAGGATTAGCCATAAATAACTGATAGAATTTCTCCAGAATCCTTATCGAAGGTATAGGTGTGACGACCAATTTTGACTGTCTCACCCTTGGCTTGACGTCCATCTGGATGGAAATAGAGTTGCTGACCATTGATATCATGGAATCCAGTAAGTGCCAAACCATTGCGGCCAAAGTAATACCAGTCACTACCGACCATAACAAAGCGCTTGCTGACCTTTTCACCCGTATCAAGATCATAGAAGGACTTCTTACCTGAGGCATTAGCAACTATAATACCTTTGCTTTGCAGGCCTGTCTTTTCATCAAAGTAATAGTGCTGCTTGTTGATGGTTTGACTTCCTTTGACAGCATAGCCGTCACTGCCCAAGTAGTACCACTCATTATTAGTAGCATCCTTTGCGACAAAAGCATTAGTCACTAACTCACCAGTATCAGCATCGTGGTAACGTCTACCTTTTTGATCTGTGACAAAGTGCCCTTTAACTTGTTGAGCAGTTTTAGGATCAAAATAGAGTTTCTGACCATTAATAGTCTGCTCCCCTGTTGCAAGATGGCCTTGATCATCAGCGTAATACCAAGTATTATTTCCCAGGGTGAAGAAACGAGACACTTGCTTAGCACCTGTATGTGCATCATAATAGCTCATTTGTCCCGATTTATTCGTGACAAAACGTCCCTTGATCTGTTGTCCCGTTTTTTCATCAAAGAGGAGGATTTGATCCTGGATTTTGACTTCTCCCTTGGCTAAAATTCCTTGATCATCAGCATAGTACCAAGAACCTCCAACTAGGAAGAATTGATCAGCTACAAGACTACCATTGTTCTCATCGAAGTAACGGGTCTGTCCCTTACTATCTGTCACAAAATCACCTTTAACTTGGAAACCATTTTCGTCGTAGTATTGTGTCATTCCATGAACTTGAGTCAACCCAATGGCGAGGACGCCCTTACGGTCAACATAGCGGTAGCGAGTCTTACCAGATGCATCAGTTACTTCAAACCAACGATCACCGTCATACATAACTCCTGTTTTACCGTAGTAGTATGATTTCCCATCTTCTTCAACGATGGTATCTTGGAGGACAATTCCATTGTCTAGGGCTTGATAGGTCTTCCCATCAAGATAGAACTTCCTTCCTGCTACCATATAACCATCTCTATCAAAGTAATAGAGGTGGCCTCCCTCTGAAACAAAGGATAGCTTAGCTCGTTTTCCGGATGTCGTGTAGTAGGTCATGCCTTTAGCTTCTTTGTAGAAGCCTGTCTTAGCCTGACGATCACCAGTCAGGGCAGCTGGTAAAAAGTTCCCTGTCTGGTTGACAGTAAAGTACTGACCAGTACCATTATCACTAAGAACATAGTCCGAACCCCGTCCCAAAACATTAGTTCCATTGAAGTATTGAGCTGACCACTGCTTGAGTTTCACACTATCATCGATTGGCTTACCAGTTGAGATCATAGCAACGTCAAACAATTCAGGATACTTAGCTCGCAATTCTTGGAGGAATTCACCTCCATATTGAGCTTGGAAGTCCTTACCACTGCTCTTAGTATTGGCAACATAAAGTTTTTTAAACAGAGCTTGGTCAGACTTGGCGCGTCCATAATTATCCACACGAGTAGCGGTCACTACCTCTTTTCCAGGTAATTGATAAATCTGATCTGGCACCCAGTCAGCAATAGCTTGAATGCCTACGGCATGCAGAGCTTTAAGCGCATTAGCCAAGTCTTCCTTAGAACCATATTTATTATTCTTGCTCATAGCAAGGTCGTAACGATCCTTGAAGGCATAACCATTTTCAATGATGGAATCCAAGAACGTTCCATCATCTGCTGAAACATATTGAGGGGCCATTTCAAATGACGTCACTCCCCACTCTTTGAAGAGATTAGCATTCTGTGCAATCAGCTTATTAGTATATTGACTATCTGTTTTAACAAAGTCTTGGAAGTTTGAGAAGCCTTCATAGATCAGTTGCGATTCTAAGGCTTGAGTCGCTTGGAATGTCTGGTCATCTGCTCCATAGGCTTTTGTTGAAGCTTGAACGCGAATATCTTGATCAGCATCAGCACCAACCGGCACCCAAACGGCTAGATATCCATTGACTTCAACTTGTTTATAGCCTTTAATTTCACTACCTGTAAAGGTGAGGAAACCATCCTTATCAGCAATTTTTGTCAGGGTAGTATCTGTATCATTAAGATACTTTTCTAGTCCCTTATCGGTTGTTAGCAACAAAGGACGATAGGCTTGACCAGCATGGATTTTACCGACATTTACCCGAATGGTTTCATTAGCATCAAGCTGCAACTCAGGATTGTTAGAAACCAGTGTCACCATACCTGAAGTTTTTGCCAATTTACCGCCAGTCATATCATCTGCTGACATGACATCTTGACCATAGCGCACAGAAGCTAAGACTTGCGTACTATTGAGCACATCATTAGTCTGATCAGTCTTCATCTCTGCTGCGGCCTTATAGGACTTCAGATCCATTGTCTGTCCACCAGCCGCATAGCGAATACGAGCCCGCATGAGAGTATCAATAGCATCATAGTAAGGCGACTTGGTTTCCATATACTGCCCATTATCTGTATAGAGGTCACCGTAATAGACACGTGTTACAGATTCCATATTAGACAGCATCAAGGCGTAGGCTGCAGGAATATTATAGTGCGTATAAACCTTATCAACACTATTCATATCTTTGTTATAGATATCAAAGGCTTGAGACAGTTGATCTAAGGTAAAGGTAAAGCCATCAGTTGTCGAATCAATGCGTTCTTGTATGATTTTGGCAATGACTGTTTGAACTTCTGAGTCATGGGCACGCACAAAAACATAAGAAGCTTGGGTGTCTCCATAGGTGTCATTCTTAGTTCGGTCAGTTAAACCGAATTCTGACTTGAGCAGGTTATCCATTCCGCCAGAACGTTCATTTAGGGGACGTGTCAGGCTGTAGAGTAAGGATAGGCGCAAGCCGTTGTCCATGGCAAGCGCAGCTCCCTTGGTATCTTGGTTATAGTAATTGTCATTATAGGACCAAGCTTCCAGAATAGAAATATGGGCTAGGGCCTTGGCTTCACTTTCATTGACACCGTAGACGGAATTGAAATAATTGGTATAGAGCTGGAGCAAGTCAGCGTTGACGTTATCCACTGCATCTACACGAATACCGTCAAAGTTAGCCTGATCATCTCCCATAACAATACTTCCCCAGTTCATCAAGTAATGAATCTGGTTTAGCATCTCTGCTTGAACAACTGGATTCGAGGTATCTACATCGTTAGCGAGTAGGAACTCATAGCCTCCGTAAGTGTCTGCACGGAAATACTTGGTTTGACCAGTTTGATAGGTTGGGGTGCGATTGAGTAAGCGGTAGCGAGAATCTGCCCACTTAGTCAATTTGTTATTAGTATAAAGGAGAGCTCCACCTTGAAGATGGTCTTTTTTATTGTAGTCTTCACTCTCACTATTCCACTGTGATTGCTTAGAGACAAAAGCGGCCATAGCTTCACGCAACCAAGCTGTACTTTGTTGAGCTGTGATACGTTGCTCAATTTGACGCTGGATCAACTCTGCTGCGGTATTCAAAGCAACTTGTGATGTTTCAGTTGTAAATTCTTGTTGATTGGCTCCAAGATAGTCTGCCATGAAATTGAGATAGGCAACTTGCATGTCCTTGTTTGGCCACCAAGACATCAAAACTGGACGAAGATCAGATGCTTGAGAATTAACCCATTTTTTACCATTTTCAAGGATTTTAGCAGGGCGGTACCAAGAATCTGCTGTTAGATAGCCATCGACTAATTCAAAGCTACTTTCCGAAGAATCATAGGCCTTATTATTGACAGTGAAGTCACTGACAATAGGTGTCAATCCTTGGCTAAATGAGAAAGTCGAGGTGCTGCTTAGGGCACCTGTCTCACCGTCAAAGTAAAGCATTTGTCCGTCAACTGTAATAGCAAAATTCTTCTTATAGCTACCGTCTTCAAGGACATAGTAATATTTGCCATCCACTTGCTTGATTTGTTCCAACGATAAGGCTGCTGCTTTCTCCTGACTAGACAATCCAGGCGCTGTTGCCTGCTGGCTAGATGGTGCTGCTTCAGTTTCACTAGTTGCTAAATCTTTGGCCTTCGTTTGTGGCGTTTGTGTCCCTGTTTGACTAACCTTTTGTGGCTGTGCAGAACTTTGGCTAGCCACGGACTGGTTGGTTTCGGCTGTTTCAGCCTGTCTAGGGGCTGGCACTACTGATTTAGCACCTTCAGTCGTTGATGTCGGCTTAACTTCAGCAGCAGGTTTGCTAACTCTGTTTTGAGCCACTTGATGATTTGCTGCCGCTTGATCATCAGGGGTCACCTGGTCAGCCGATACGCTTTGAGTAGCTGCTGCGCCACCCACTGCGCTGGCTAAACCTGCTGAAGCTACAGCAATGGTTACCCATTGCTTTTTAACTTTGTGCAATTTGTAATGTAATTTTCTCTCCATGAAAATCATTCTCTCCTTATGATACTCACAGTTAAAATAATCTCCCAATTAAGACTTTTTTAACGGCTATTCTTATCTTAACATTAAATGACAATTATTGCCACTATTTATAGAATTATTTCAAATCAATGAGTAGTTCTTTAATAATAGAAAGATATTAAAAGTTATTTTAGAGATTAAAAAACAGCTCTCACTCCCTTTTTGGACATCTCCAGAGGGAATGAGAACTGCTGCTGATACCTTATCACTGTATTGGGTACTGTCTCTCCTATTATAAACTTATGCTCTTAAAATTTTTCTGACAAATTTCAATCAAACACCCCTTAGACTCTCATTTAAAGTGTCCAAGGGGGTCTGATTGTAACTTAATTAGGTGGGGGATATCTAATGATAAGATCTCAGAAATCGCTAAGTTTTAATTTATTTAGGACAGACGGCAGATGTGGGGATTAAGCGTAAGCTACAATACCGTTGCCACCTACCCAAACATTACGGCCTCCGTAACGAATGGTTTGATAGGTCGCCATTTTACCATTAGCATCAAAGTAGTAAACACGTCTATTGATCGTGACAAACTCTCCCTTAGCCTGACGGCCGTCTGCGTGGAAATATTGACGGACACGATTAATAGTTTGCCATCCAGTTACGGCAGCACCGTCACGGCCCATGTAGTACCAGTTACCAGTCTGCTTATTTTGAACGTATCGGTTAGTAACGAGCTGACCCCAGTTGGTCGTAAAGTAATACAGACGATTATTAATTGTGGCAAACTCACCTTTGGCTTGATGACCATCCTCAAAGAAATACTGACGGATATTATTAATGGTTTGCCATCCAGTTACAGCCACACCGCTATTATTGAAATAATACCAGTTATGGTTTGACTGATCCTGAATATAGGTGCTTTTAGCTAGACTGCCATTATCAAAATAATAATGAAGACCTGTATTATCTCTGGTGAAACCTGATACTACTGTCTCAGTCGCTACACCTTGATCGTTGAACTTATAGTTTTTACCATCGATGACCAGCTCACTAGATACTAGCATGCTTCCAGAGTTGGGATCAAAATAATACTGTTTGCCATCAATTGTTACGAGGCTACCTTTAGCTTGAATACCATTTTGATCAAAATAAACTGTCTGCTCACCTATAGTCTTGAAACCAACAGCGACATTACCGTCATTTTCAACATATACCCATTTATCCTGAGATGTTGAGTACCAGCCAGAACGAGTCACCATGCGACCTTTATCGCGCTCAAAGAAATGCAAGCGACCGTTATTGTCTTTAGCGACTCCTCCTTTTAGCTGAACACCATCAGATTGGAAGTAAACTTGGTATCCTTCAACGGTTTGTAAACCGGTTAGCAAGGTACCATCAGATAGGCGGTAACCATATTGATTATTGCCAAGAACTTCCCAACTACCGCTCACATCAGGACTATCAATCAGATCACCACTTCGTGCATCAAAGTAGTATCTTTTTCCATCAAGAATAATACTAGTTCCTTTGGCTTGGAAGCCATAGGCATCAAAGTAGAGGGTACGTCCATTGATGCTCACAAGACCAATAGCTAGAGAGGCATCGCTATTATAGTAACGATATTTAGTTTGACCAGCTGCATTGTAAGCGACAAAACCAGTTTGGTTGACCCGTTTACCACTGTTATCGTAGTAGTAGGACTTGCCGTTTTCAGACCATACGCCGTTGCGTAGTTGCTTACCATTTGGCATAAAGAGATAGGTATCGTTGCCAATGCGGGTTTGACCGACTGCCATCTTACCATCCTCACCAAAATAATACCAACTACCATTGAGCTCTTTAAATTGGTTTTTAAGGGTAGTTCCATCAGCATCTTGGAAGTAAACCGCCCCATCTTTGTTGATCAAGCCGCTTGTCTCAGGACTACCATTCGTATTATTTAAAGCACTTGGCAAGTAGAATTTATCTGTCTCAAGATTGAAGTAACGGCTATTGTCACTCAAGACATACTTAGCACCACGTCCTAGGATGTTGGTACCATTCATGTATTTAGCTGACCAATTTTTAAGTTTGACAGAAGCATCGATTGGCTTTCCTGTCGAAATTTGACGGGTAGTAAAGAGTTCTGGATACAGGCTTTGCAGCTCATCTAAAAACTCACCGCCATATTGCTCTTGGTAGTCACCATAAGAACGCGTATTAACGACATAAGGTGTCCGGTTGATCTGAGCATTTCTGCGGGTATTACCATATTGGTCTACACGTGTAGCGGTAACAACTTCTTGACCTGGAAGATCATAAATTTGGTCTGGCACCCAGTCAGACAAAACCTTAATACCAGCCGCATGCAATCCTTTGATGGCTGCTGCTAGATCTTCTTTTGATCCATACTTGTTATCTTTACTCATGGCCATATCATAACGGTCTTTGAAGGCGTAACCATTCAATACTATAGAATCAAGGAAGCTCCCATCTTCGGTCGATACGTATTGCGGAGCCATTTCAAAGTGTGTGATTCCCCATGATTTGAAGAGATCACCATTTTGTGCAATGACCTTATTTGTATATTGTTCCGGTGTTTGGACAAAAGCTTGGAAGTTTGAAAATCCTTCGTAGATAACTTGGGAATCGAGAGCGTCTGATTGTGTGTAGATATTAGTCGTATTATTTTGAGCCGTACTTGGTGCTGTGCGAACATCCTGATTATCTGCTGCGCCTACTGGTACCCAGACTTGGAGCATCCCCGATACTTGGACATTGGCATAGCTATTAAGCTCAGAACTGCTAAAGCTCAAACGTCCTTGGCTATCGGTATATTTATACTGATTCGACGACACATCACTATCATTGAGGTAAGTTGCAATACCAGTTGAATTTGATAATAATAATGGACGATAGGCTTGATTACGGTGAGCTGCTCCCATGTTTAATGTCAGACCAGATGTTGAACGGAAGTTGGGATTGTTGTTCATCAGTAGAGCCATCCCTGATGTACGAGTTTCAGCTGTCCCTGCATCATTAAGGCTATCTGCCCCTTTACCAAAACGAACAGAGGCTAAAATATTCCCATTTCTAAGTTGGCTCGTTTGAATAGATTGACCACCCGCTACATATTTGATACGGCCTTTGAGCATGGTTGCTATAGCATCATGGAAGGGTGTTTTTGTAGCCATATACTGACCATCATCAGTATACATATCGCCATAGTAGACACGGGTCACGGTATCTTTATTTTGTAACATCCATGCATAAGCCATTGGAAGGTTGTTGGTGTAGTATTGCTTATCAGTGGCGTACATATCATCGTTATAGATTTCAAAGGCCTTATTGAGATCTTCTAAGGTGATATTGGTCAAGCCATCTGTATCTGACTTCCCTAAGCGCTCACGAATAATACGGGCGATACGTGTTTGTACTTCTGAGTCATGTGCACGGATGAAGACATAGTTAGGAATTGGATCGGCAGTCGACGATGAATTACGATTTTTGAGACCTGCAGTAGCCAATCCTAAGATATTGGAGCGTGAATTAGCCGGTGCTGTTAAGGCAGCCAGTAATTGTGTGCGTTGGTCATTGTCAATAGATAATGAAAAGTTGTTATTATCTCTGACATAATCATTGTCGTTGCCAGACCAAGCTTCAAGAATGGATAGATGATCAATAGCATTTTTCTCTGATTGATGGACACCGTATTTAGCCTTGTAATATTGTTCTTGGATTTGCAAGAGGTCAGCATCAACATTATCAACAGCATCCACACGAACACCATCAAAATTAGCATCGGCATCACCCATAACAATCTCCCCCCAATTCATGAGGTAATGGAAATGATTAAGATCCTCTGCTTGGACGATTGGATTAGAATTATCCACATCATTAGCCAGAAGCAATTCATATCCAGCATAACTAGATTTAAAGTATTTTTGACGTCCTGTTTGGAAGGTTGGGTTGCGATTGATCAAGCGGTAGTCTGAATTGGCATGCGGTGTCGCATCACTATTGGTATAAAGGAGAGCACCTCCCTGGAGATGGTCCTGATTTCCATAACTTGTATAGTCTTCAGACTCTATATTCCATTGTGATTGGCTTTTGACAAACTCGCTCATCTTGTTGCGCAGCCATGTTGTATTCCCCTCACTGCTGATACGACGCTCAATGCCTGTCTGGATCTCCTGAACTGCTGTATCAAGATTTCTTGCATTTTGAATCAGACCTTCATTGACCCAGAAATCAACATAAGCTTGCTTTGTAGCAGTATCTGGCCACCACGTCATCAAAATTGGACGCAGATCTTCTGATGTAGCAGCTGTCCAAGTTGTCCCTTCTTTTAAGATTTTACGTGGACGATACCAAGAATCAGCTGTCAAATAGCCATCAACCGCTTCAAAGTTGGCTGCCTCATTGGAATAAGCCTGATTATTGGCAACAAATGAATCAGCTACTTGATTATTTGGATTTGTATTGATTTGAGTAGTTGCTGGGAGCTCAGTTTGGGCTTCTCCAGTTTCTTCATCAAAATAGTAAGTTTTTCCATCAATAACAGCAGCGTAGTTTTTCAAGCGCTCGCCATTAGGATCTACATAGTAAGTCTTATCATCTACTGTTTGTAATTGCGCAGGTTGATCAGCAGATTGATCCAGTGCTTGAGCATCTGCCGGATTTCCTGTTGCAGCTTGGTCTGCAGTGTCTGTTGCTCGAGCAGTATCAGCTATCGCTTGAGGTTGGGTAGCTACTTGCACTTGATCAGATACATTAGCAAGACTATTTTGATCAGATACCACTGCATCTCCATTAGCTATAGCAGCCGTATCTTCAGCATAGACTGCTGGCCCTCCGGCAAGTGCAACGATAAACGACGCAACACTAATGGCTACCCACTTTTTCTTTACCTTGTGCAGCTTATAGCGTGTTTGTTTTTCCATTGTCAAGATTCTCCTTATGACTTGATATTTATTCGATAATTATAACTCCCAGTTTAAGATTTAATTATCTTAATTATTCTAACATTAAATAACTAAAATAAAAGCTTTTATTAATGAATGATACCTATTTGTAATATCGGCAAACTTTTATAGGGATGAAACGCACTGACACTAGATATCATCAGGAGTTTTTTCGCTATTTTGATATCATTTCTTGCTATTTTAGTCAAAAAACTTTTTAATCATTCTATTAAATGTCTTATCTATAACACCCTATTTTCTGGGTCATTGTCTAAAACTGGGTATTATCAAAACAGCCTGAGAATTACTCAGGCTGTTCTTTATGTTCCTCTCACAGTAGCTAATGTCACACCAGTCTTATGATGTGACAATTAGTATTGAGCTAAAAAATCTTAGTGGTATCAGGACTTTTTAGTTGAAGATTTCTTTGTTGTCTTTGATGATTTCTTTACGGGTTCTACTACTTTTATTCTGACACCTACACGGTCTTTAGTTCCATCAGGGTAGGTGACTATAACAGGTACCAATGGCAGCACTCCAATAGTATTTGTCTTTGGAATGGCTTTGGCATTTTCTAGTTTGTAGGTTGTTTCTTTGGGTGCGTAGAGATTGAAGACACGCTTCTCGATGGCTGCAGCCGTTAGCTTAGTGCCTTGTTGCACAACTAGGGGACTGACGATTGGAATATATTTTTGGGCATCAGTCTTTGTCGTATCTGCTGGATCTGGTAAACTGTAACGTTTTAAATTAATAAAAAGTGGTTGCTTAAGTTCAGGACTCATAATAGCATCGAGAGCCTCCTTAGAGGGTGTTGAACTATTCGTGCTTGATATAGTCTTAGGTCCCTGGTCTGATTCAGTACCTGCATTAGAAGCTATATAAGTCACTGAGGACTTCGGTGAGTTTACGCCTGCTTCTTCTTTAGTCTGGATTGGTTGAGACAGATCATCTGGATGGAGCACAGTTGCTTTATCTGTCAAATTTTCAGGTGTCGTTGTGACTTCATCAATAGTCAGTTGACTTTCTTGTCCTGAGATGGTTACTGCTGATGTACTTGAGGGTGACGGAGCAGCCTCATCGGCCCAAGCATAACCATTAAGTATTGCTCCTCCCAAGAGTAAACTAGCTAATATTGAGCTTTTAAGAAAACGCTTGGGAGTCTTCTTAGTAGAGTCAGCTAGTTGTCCAGTCCCATAGGTATTCCTAAGTACTTTGGTTGATTGATGGATGTTTGTCATAGATATCTCCTAAATAGTTTTTATGGCAGCTATTTAGCTGCCGTATGAATAATAACTGATAATTTGTTATCAGTCATTATCTTATGATAGGCTAAATATTTCAGACTTTCAACCCAGAATTTAGAAAGACCCTCTCACTTCATTTACTTTCAGCTACTCTTAACCTTGTTGATTGGCAGCAAACAAAGACGCTCAAATAACTAAAAAAAGCCAGAGCAAATTGCTCTGACTCTTAGGCTAGCTGACTATTGATACTGGTAATACCAATACCCTGTAAAAGATATCAGCAAAATTGAAAACTTCAAATCTTCTTAGATATAGATGACTTGACCATTTTCAACGACATAGCGTCCAGTTACGCTAGCACCGCTATTTTCATCGAAATAGTAACGACGACCATCTACAAAAGCCATTTGTCCCTTGAATTGACGTCCGGTTTCTGGATCAAAGTACATTGTCTTACCATCAATGACTTGCAATCCTTTAACAGCAGCACCTGTTGCATCATAGTAATACCATTCATTGGATCCTGCTGGCTCTTCTACGAAACGACCAGTAATCATGTCTCCAGAGTTAGCATCGTAGAAATGGCGTTGACCATCAATAGTAACACTAATACCTTTAGCTTGTTTACCGGTTTCTGGATCAAAGTAAAGCGTTTGATTATTAACCGTTAAACTTCCCTTGGCTAAGTAGCCATTTTGGTCAGCATAGTACCAATTATTGTCACCAGTAGTGAAGAAACCTGTCTTAAGTGCACCAGATTGTGCATCATAATAGCGTGTTTGGCCATCTACAGTAACAAAATCGCCTTTAGCTTGAATACCAGAATCAGGATGGAAGTAATAAGTTGTACCATCTACTACGACCTGTCCTTTGGCTTGTTTACCAGTCTTAGCATCAAAGTAGCGCCAGTTACCATCTTCTAGATAGAAACCACGAACAACATTACCATCACGATCAGATAAATACCAGTCATCACCATTATCTGTGAAGTAGTCGTTTACAATCTTAGCACCAGAATTCAAATCATAAAAGGCAATATTATTTCCTTGTGCATCTTGACGGAAGCCTTTGAGTTGGATACCTGTATTTTCATCAAAGTAAACTTTTTGACCATAGACTGTTTGCTCTCCTTTGAGCATACGACCATTGGCATCAAAGTATGCCCATTTACCTTCTTCAATTTCTTGGTAAGCGTCTTTGATCATATTTCCAGCATCTTTAGCAAAGAAGCGTGTAGCACCATCAACAGTTACTAATTGACCCTTGACTTGATAACCATCTTTATCAAAGTAATAAGTTACTCCATCAATTGTCTCAAGTCCCGATGCCATGACACCATCGGCATCAAAGTACCGTGCCAACAATGTGTTTGGATCTGTTGGTGAAACAAACTGATACCAGTTTGGTCCAGTGAATTTCACACCAGTTTTACCGTAGTAATAGCGGTTACCGTTTTGGTCTTCACGAATAGCATCTCGGAGTTGGACACCATTTGGCAATGAGTAGTACTCCTTACCATCAACCTTGTAACTACCTGTTGCTAGATAGCCATTTTCATCAAAGAAGTAATAGTTTCCACCTTCAAATATGGCTTGTGATACTGCCTTTTCACCAGATGTAGAATAATAAGTCATTCCCTTACCATCATGATAGAAACCAGTATTAGCCTTGGTATCTCCTGTTAAAGCAGCTGGCAAGAAAGTACCATCAGATGCTACTGTAAAGTAACGTCCTGTTGCATCATCGCTCAATACGTAATCAGCACCTTTCTTAAGGATATTTGTCCCATTGAGGTACTTAGCTTCCCAAGCCTTAATTTTAGTTGAGGTATCTAATTTTTGACCATTAGAAATCATTTCAACATCAAACATACTTGGGTATTTTGCCTTGAGTTCATCCAGAAACTCTCCGCCATAGACAGCTTGATAATCTTGACCACTACCGCGAGTATTGGCTGCGTAGAGGCTCTTATCAATAAAGGCATCTGGCGTTGGATTACCGTAGTTGTTCACACGAGTCGCTGTTACAACTTCTTCACCAGGAAGATCGTAGACTTGATCTGGAACCCAGTCAGCAATGGCTTGAATTCCTGCTGAGTGAAGTGCTTTAAGAGCATTGGCCAAATCTTCCTTAGAACCGTATTTATTGTTCTTACTCATTGCAAGATCGTAACGGTCATCGAAGGCATAACCGTTTTCGATAATAGAGTCGATAAAGGTACCATCATTTGTAGAAACATACTGTGGTGCCATCTCAAAGGAAGTAATTCCCCAATCCTTGAAAAGATCAACATTTTCAGCAATTACTTTGTTGGTGTATTGAGAATCATTTTCTACAAAATCTTGGAAGTTCGAGAAGCCTTCATAGATTAATTGCGAATCATAAGCAGCTGATGTGTTATAAGTCAAATCACCAGTCGTAGACTTGCTAGCTTCAACACGAATATCTTGACCATCTTTGGCTCCAACTGGTACCCAAACGGCTACATAACCGCTCATATCAACGGTTGAATAGCCTTGAACATCTTCAGCTGTGAAGGTCAGATTTCCCTCTGCATCTGTATATTTAACTAGGTTAGTATCGCTATCTTTAAGGTAAGATTTAACTCCATCTTTGGTACCAAGGAGCATTGGGCGATAAGCTTGGTTAGCATGTACTGCACCCATATTAACAGTGAAGCTATCATCTGCTGCTAATTTGAGATTAGGATCGTTACTAACCAAGACAGCCATACCAGACGTACGGCTCAGGTCTGTTCCTTGAGTGTCATCTGGTCTCATGATGTCTTGACCGAAACGGACAGAAGTCATTACTTCTGCACCAGACTCAGTCTTAGCCACATTCATTTGCTGACCACCAGCAACATAGGCAATGCGACCTCGCATCATGGTATCGATCGCATCGAAATATGGAGATTTCACAGCCATATATTGCCCGTTATCTGTATACAAATCTCCATAGTAGACACGTGGAATAGATTCCATGTTTGTCAGTAAGAGAGCGTACGCAGCAGGAATATTATAGTGTGTATAAGTTTTTTCAACCTTGTTCATATCCTCATTATAGATATCGAAAGCTTGTTTCAACTGATCAAGGGTGAAGGTGAAACCATCTGTCGTGCTATCAATTTTTTCTGCAATGATTTGCGCAATGATTGTTTGAACTTCAGAGTCATGGGCACGAACAAAGGAGTAGGTTGGAATAGTGTCGCCATAAGCATAGTTATTGCGACGTTCTTTGTTGTAAGAATCATCTATGAGGTGAGACAGTCCTTGACGCTGTTCCAAAGGACGTGCTAGGGTCCCAAGCGCTGCCAAACGAGAATAGTTATCAATAGAAATGGCTGCACCGTTGGTATCAACGTTATAGTAATTATCGTTGAAGCTCCAAGCTTCCAAGATTGAAAGATGAGCTAGGGCATCTGCTTCTGATTTATTGACACCATAATACTGTTCGAAATAATTAGTGTAAATTTGAAGGAGATCGGCATTGACGTTATCTACCGCATCAACACGCACACCATCAAAATTAGCCTCATCATCTCCCATGACGATCGAACCCCAGTTCATGAGATAGTGCAGTTGGTTGAGCATCTCTGCTTGAACAACTGGGTTAGAATTATCCACATCATTTGATAGCAAGAGTTCATAACCACCGATAGGATTACTATCAGCAAAGTAACGTTGCTCACCTGTTTGCGTAGTTGGTGTGCGGTTAATCAAACGATAGTCGGAATTAGCCCAAGGTGTCAACTCACTATTTTCATAGAGAAGCGCTCCATGTTGTAGGTGATCCTTGCGATTGAGATTTTCAGAATCAACATTCCATCTTGAACGTGTTGTCACGAAGGACGCCATTGTTTCACGCAACCATTGTGTATTATTTTCAGCTGTGATACGTTGCTCAATCTTCGTCTGAATTTGTTGAGCTGCAGCATTCAAGGCAACCTGAGAAGTCTCTGTTGTGAATGATTGGTCAGATCCTCCAAACACTTTAGACATGTAATTTAGGTAGGCAACTTGAGTATCCTTATCAGGCCACCATCCCATCAAGACTGGACGATAATCGTCTTGTTTTGAATTTTCCCATGTTTGGCCATTGCGGAGAATTTTGGCTGGACGATACCAGCTATTAGCTGTCAAATAACCATCTACAAGCTCAAAGCTATCTTGAGTTGAGTCGTAAGCACGGTTGTTGACAGAAAACTCATCCACAATAGGCGTTAAACCAACTGAGTAAGAGTGAGTAGAGGTACTGCTTAACTCACCAGTTTCTCCATTAAAGTATAAGATTTGCCCATCAACAGTAACTGCAAAGTTTTTCTTGTAACTACCATCTTCTTGAACATAGTAATATTTTCCATCAACTTTCTTAATATTATCCAGTGATAGAGCTGCTTTAGTTTCTTGTTCTGTAGGCGCTGCTGCAGGTGTTTGTACTTCTTGTACATCATTTGCAGGTTGTTGTTCTACCGCTTCTGGTGCAGGGGTTGTTGTAGCAGCCGCACCAGCATCATTAGCAGTAGTTTGATTATTTGCAGTGTCAGCTGTCTGAGCTTGTTCAGAGGTCTGATCAGCCTCAGTTGCAGCAGAAGACTGTTCATCTTGTGCTTGACCAGATGGATCAGCAGCATCTTGCTGTGTTGTTACTGCTACCTCTTCTGCTGAAACTTGATTGGCTTGAGTTGTAGCTCCACCTACAACTGTTAACAAACCTGCACTAGCTACTGCAATGGTTACCCATTGCTTTTTAACTTTGTGCAGTTTGTAGCGTAATTTTCTTTCCATTATGACGCTCCTTAATGAAGTGTATTTTTTAGTTAGGAATACTTAAAGTTCCCTAACTTGCAAGTATCTTAACATTTTTATGAAGTCAATTCAATATTTAAGATGTCATTTAGTTTTATTGTTGATTTCATTTAGATGACATTTTTTGAGATAGATTTTGCATGCAAAATCTATCTATTTTTCAGAAAAAATATCACATCTTTTTCTGATATTTCCATCAAAAAAATCTAGATCCATCTAGATCTAGATTTTTCTTTAAAATAAATTTTTCTCAACTTCTTCTTTAATGCGTTGCCATTCTTTTTGTGCACGCTGCAGCTTACGGTGGTAATCCGCCAATCCTGTAGATGCATACTGGACGAGATAGTCTTGCTTAACTAAAGGAATCTGAGGGATTGGAATTTCAAGTAATTCTTCTGTTGAAATATTGAGAACAGACTTACCATGGTCAGCCCTTGCTAGATAGGCCATGCCTAGCTCGGATTCTAAAAATAATTTCAAATAATGGCCATTTAGCTGCTCTCCGGCTCTTAGTACAGTAATGTTGGCAGATGCGACAATGGGACACCCCTGATCTTCAAATACTGCCACTTTTTTTACTGTCCCTTTAGATGCGACAAGGACATCCCCTGTTTCTAAAAGGTATTTTGAAATTTTTTCAGGTATCGCTTGAAATGTCTTAAGATTAGGATAATCAATACCAAATTCCGATATATTTGCTAAACTAACGTAGCTGATTTCTCCCGGCTCAGCTTTACTTGATACAGCCTTTCCTTTAAAGGCTCTGGCCATATGCCCCAGAGGAATCTTGGGGACAGCTGTTTCAAGATAGTCTTCTATCATCACTATGGATCACTCCCTCTCCTTTTGATTCTAGAACGATTAACGAATGTACCCGCTTATCATACCCTATTTTCTTATAAAAATCAAAATAATTTACCACCTGTTCTGAGTCTATCTTATCGAAAGTCTTAGCTTCATGCAAAAAGCTAGGAAGGGTTTTCAGTCTTTCCTAGCTTTCAATATCTTATTTCTAGAGACTCTTAACAGCTGCAATAGCTGCCTGATAATCAGGCTCTGAATTTACATTTTCCAAGTACTCTGTATAGATCACTGTATTACTTTCATCCAAGACCAAAACAGCCCTTGCTAATAAATGCCACTCCTTCATCAAAACGCCATAGCTCTTTCCAAAGCTATTATCAAAGTAATCCGATAGCATAATGGCATTTTCTAAACCTTCTGCACCGCACCACTTCTGCTGGGCAAAAGGCAGATCTGCTGAAATAGTCAGCACAACTGTATCATCCATATTGGACAGTTCCTGGTTAAAGGTCCTGGTCTGCGTTGAACACAAGCCGGTATCAATAGAAGGCACTATGCTAATCACCTTTTTCCCATTGTAATCGGACAGACTCTTGCGGGTCAGGTCTGAAGCGATCAGAGTAAATTCTAGAGCTCTATCGCCAACCTGTAATTGCTTACCTTCTTCAAGGGTAACAGGTTCTCCACGAAATGTTGTCATATCAATCACCTTCCTTTATCTTTCATTTTCATGCCCTATTTGAAGCCCGCCTTAGTTATAGCTATTTACCTTTAAAAGTCTCAAACAGTTCTTTAATTTTTTGAGCGACCGCTTCAGCTTGTGCAGGGATTTGCTCATCTGAATAAGTCGTTAAATACCGATATTGCCCAACTTGGACACTATAGATCGCTTCTTTAAAGACAGCAATATCACTCTTATCATCGCCAAATGCGATATAAGGCTCCTCACTCAACTCTTCTAGAGTCGATACTTTAGAAACATCACTTGGTCCGATATGCAGATATTTCGTTTGATCATTATAAAAAACATCAACATCGTCAATACTAGTTAGCTGGTAAGAAATATCCGCTAAGATATCCTCATGATTGCCCATATAGCAAACCATCTTTAAGGGGTCCTCGAGATTTTTGGCTGGTAGTTTCTTTCCAATATGAAGTGGATCTACTAAATCAATAAAACCGAGGTGCTCTTCATTAGCTGTGGCATAGTTAATATAATTATCCACGAAATAAGGAAGGTTATAGGTTTCAGCATATTGCAGAACTTCCTCATAAGCTTTACGATCAAGTTTGTGCTGAAGAACTAGATTACCTTGATTGTAAGCCATACCACCATTTAATCCAATGACTAGCTCTTTAGATAAAACATCCCCTAATAACTTGACAGTTGCCCGGTAAGCACGAGCCGTAACAAAGCCGATATCGTGCCCATGGTCTTTAGCTTTTAGCAGAATAGCCTTGATATCATTATCAATAGATTTCCCATCAAATGTGAGTGTGCCATCCAGATCAAAAATAAATCTCATAATTAGCTCCTTACTCTCGCTATTATAGCAGAAAGAACCTAGAAAAACTATAAAAATATAAGGGGACTTAAAGCAACTTTATTGTCAGTCTTTGATTCAAAAAAACACTCTAGATCAACTAGAGTGTTTTCATAGGTATTCATCTACTACCAAGTGATTCGATTATTTTTTAAGGTTGTAGAATGATTGAAGTCCTTTGTATTGTGCAACTTCACCCAATTGATCTTCGATACGAAGTAATTGGTTGTATTTAGCCATACGGTCAGTACGTGACAATGAACCTGTCTTGATTTGACCAGCATTTGTTGCAACTGCGATGTCAGCGATTGTTGAGTCTTCAGTTTCACCTGAACGGTGAGAAACTACTGCTGTATATCCAGCTTCTTTAGCCATTTCGATAGCTTCGAATGTTTCAGTCAAAGTACCGATTTGGTTAACCTTGATAAGGATTGAGTTAGCAGCACCTTCTTTAATACCACGTGCAAGGTAGTCAGTGTTTGTAACAAAGAAGTCGTCACCAACCAATTGAACACGGTTACCAAGGCGCTCAGTAAGAGCTTTCCAACCATCCCAGTCGTTTTCATCCATAGCGTCTTCGATAGTGATGATTGGGTATTTGTTTACCAAGCTTTCGATGTAGTCGATTTGTTCAGCTGAAGTACGTTTTGCACCAGTTTCACCTTCGAATTTAGTGTAGTCATAAACACCATCTTCGTAGAATTCTGAAGAGGCACAGTCGAAACCAAGCATGATTCCATTTTCACCAGCTTCGTAACCAGCTGCTTCAATAGCTTTAAGGATAGTTTCTACACCATCTTCAATACCGTCGAAACGTGGAGCGAATCCACCTTCATCACCAACAGCTGTTTCAAGACCACGTTCTTTAAGGATTTTCTTCAAAGCGTGGAACACTTCAGCACCCCAACGAAGGCCTTCTTTGAATGTTGGTGCACCAACAGGCATAATCATAAATTCTTGGAAAGCGATTGGAGCGTCTGAGTGAGATCCACCGTTAATGATGTTCATCATTGGTGTTGGCAACACTTTAGTATTGAAACCACCAAGGTAGCTGTAAAGTGGAACTTCAAGGTAGTCAGCAGCTGCGCGTGCTGCAGCGATAGACACACCAAGGATAGCATTCGCACCCAATTTACCTTTGTTTGGAGTGCCATCAAGAGCGATCATTGCACGGTCGATTCCTTGTTGGTCACGTACATCGTAACCGATGATAGCTTCTGCGATAACTTTGTTTACGTTGTCAACAGCTTTTTGAGTTCCAAGTCCGTTGTAGCGAGATTTGTCGCCGTCACGAAGTTCAACTGCTTCGTGTTCACCAGTAGAAGCTCCTGAAGGAACCATACCACGACCGAATGCACCTGACTCAGTATAAACTTCGACTTCAAGTGTTGGGTTACCGCGTGAGTCAAGGACTTCGCGTGCGTAAACATCAGTAATAATTGACATTACAATACTCTCCTTATGAGTTAATTTTTTTACAGTTTCATCATATCACAAACCCTGTTAATAATCAAACAAAGGCTGTAATTACTCTGAGTTTTTCTCACAGTCGCTGTAGAACTCCTGCTCTTGCGCTAGACTGTTTCCTTATAAATAACTCCTTGTAAGTTATGATACAATGGTAAAAGAGAGGTATGATATATGACAGATTTAGATAAACAAATTCTTAGCAAGGCTTCTGGTGAGACACGGCTTAAACCTGATGAAATGCGACGTTATCTAGGCACCTATCGGGAACGGCTCGTTCTCACGATTAATAAGGGGGAGGGTAACCAACCAGATATCAAGGCAGCCTTTCCGAAAATTTTAGAGGATTTGGCCCAGCATTATGAGCATTTAAAAGTTAAAACCTGCCCTAACTTATCTCAAAGCAACCAACTGTATTATATGAAGTTAGCACAAGAAGCAGGTATCAGCTTTACGAATATCACTGAAGATGGTGGGGAGAAACCTTTTGATCTCTTGATTCATACCGATAAGGCTGTTGGCCTTGATGAAACTAATATTCGTCAACTCTATGCTTCTTTACTAACCGAACAACAGTATTCAGATGATAAGCCTAAGAAATCCTTTTGGAGACGCTTATTTTCCTAATCTTCTTTAGGGGGATTAGAATTCATTTTTTGACTATATTATTATTATCTTGCCACGTAAAAAGGCTGAGAGCAAAGCTCTCAGCCTTTTGTCTTATTATGTGACTTTCAGTCCGTCTCGTTCCGTAGGTGCGAGACAAATAAACCACCCGCTATGCGGGTGCGCAACAGAGGTTATACCAAAAAAACTCCAAACGCGCTACAATAAAGGTGTTCAATCCTATTGTAAAGCGAAAGGAGAAAAGTATGGCACAAAAAGCGCATAGTTTATCACACACAAAGTGGCTGTGTAAATACCACATTGTATTTACCCCTAAGTATAGACGAAAAGTCATCTATAATCCATATCGCAGCAGTTTAGGTGAGATATTTCACCGATTATGTCGCTACAAAGGTGTTGAGATTATCGAAGGACATCTAATGCCTGATCATGTTCATATGTTGGTCAGTATTCCGCCTAGAATCAGCG
>NZ_JBZFUN010000008.1:0-73337 GCF_058314555.1 Streptococcus sp. ALY_211
CCTTCATAAAATCGGAAAATCTTATGAAGAATTCAAACATGAGAGGAATACCTCTCAACCACTATTATAACCAATTTTCACTTATCTGACCGATTTTTTCAAGACATTATCAATTTCGATTGACATTAATTTCTTTGCTTTTTCTGTAATAAAATCGACCACCCCATCAATACTTATACCAGTCGTATCAAAGGTAATGGCATCTTCTGCCGCCTTGAGAGGTGATACCTTACGATGACTATCTTTGTAGTCACGTTCTGCAATTTCTTTTTTTAGCTGTTCAAAATCAGTGGGAATCCCTTTTTCCTGATTTTCCTTGTAGCGACGTTCTGCACGTTCTTCGACAGAAGCAATTAGGAAAATTTTGAGCTCAGCATTCGGAAGGACTACCGTACCAATATCACGTCCATCCATGATAATCCCACCTTTTGCAGCAATTCTGCGTTGCTCGTCAACTAATCTTTCACGTACCTCAGGAAGGGCTGAGATAGCTGAAACGTGATTGGTCACATCATTTTGACGGATGGCTAACGTCACATCCTCATCGCCTAGCAATACTGTTTGACTGCCATCAGCTGCAACACCAAATGAAATTGGGTAGCGAGTAATCAAAGCTAGTAGGTCATCCACCTGATCCTCAGAAAGATCGTGAGTCATGGCTAAGTAAGTAGCACAACGGTACATAGCTCCTGTATCAAGGTAGGTGTAGCCTAAATTTTTAGCAATAATTTTTGCAACCGTACTTTTACCACTAGAAGCTGGGCCATCGATAGCAATTTTAATCTGTTTCATCTTATTTAACGACTACCTCATCTCCTGGCAAGGCAAACCAAGTACCATTTTGAACATGGTCTGGATTTAGAGCACGCAATTCCTCAACTGAAATCCCTGCCCGGGCAGCAATGGATGCTTCACCTTCACCTTCTTGAACCGTGATGGTTTCACCAGCTGCTTCTGACGATGACGTTGAAGACGATGATGAACTTGAAGATGAGGAACTACTTTTACTAGTAGAAGAAGGTTTTGAAGAAGACTCGGCACTTTCTTTAGTTTGACTAGATGATTTTTTTGATGACTTCTGGCTTGAGGAAGAGCTGGACTTGGCTGCCTGATAAAACTGACCGCTCTTGGAAGTCTGTGCTCCTCCCCCATTTGAGGTCCAAAATACAAAAAATAGGATCGTCACTACGATAAAGAAGAAAATGCTCAAGAGAATGGTTAAAATAGGAGTGCTGGCCATTCGATCTTTCTTCTGTCTATGACTTTTCTGCTTTTTAGATGACTTACTAGATCGTGTTTCATCCGTATCGTCATCTTGATCTGTTTCTTCTACAATTTCTTCATCATCAAGATCCTGCTCATCAACCTCATTGATACGTGTTTCCCATGGCTTTTTTGACATATGTTCCTCCCTTGTAAAATATATAAATCCGTACTAAAATAATACTATGAAAATTTCAATTATTCCAGAAAAGTGTATTGCTTGCGGTCTGTGTCAAACCTATTCTGACAGCTTTGATTATCACGATGACGGTATCGTCAAATTTAGTCAAACGGATGCACTGACTGCTGATTTAGATGACTCTCAGGACAATAGGCTCGCTGTCAAGTCTTGTCCAACTAAAGCTCTCAGGATTGATTCCTAAGCGAGGGCTTTTCTTTTTTATCATTTTGATAAAGCTCAAAATAATCTAGAGTGTCTGAGTGATCTAAAAGTTCTACTTCACCTCTAAAAGCTTCATCTAACACTAAATTGTCCAAAAAATATTTTTTAGGCCACTTTCTCATATAAAATCTTTTTTGGGAATCATTCTCAAAAACTAATGTCAATGACCCTTTCGTCACTTCGACACGGGCAATATCTGCGATATCAACCTCAAATGGGCTGAGAAAATTGAAAGAATTAATCCACAACTTATGATTTTCACTAATGACAAAATAGCGATGAAATCCCAAACCAACTAAAGTCATAATAAAAATGACAAGCATCAATAGCCCAGACATGGATACATTAAGACGCTCATAGAACATTGACATGACAATAAACACTGGGATAAAGGTGATGGACCAATAAATGATGGACCAGGTTAACTCCGGCTGCCAATGGTAGCGAACCTTTCCAAATAACTTAATCATAGGCCTCCTCCATTCTAAATTATTTTACCACAATCCTATACTTTTTCCCATGACAAATCCTACCTGGGTGAGAAATTTCTAGATAAAAAAGACTGAGATAAACGTTCTCAGCCTTTTGTATTTCATCAATTTTATGGACCACCTTGTGGTGGGAAATGAGAGACAGTAACTAAACTTACCTAGTAGCCTTGTACACCTCATTAGATACTAGCAGTATCATATTTCCCAAGCCTTAAGGAGATCAGAGAGCCAGGAGCAGGAATCTTAACTAATTTCACTTTTTTTCTGTATTACTATCTGTTTATAGCTTATTTGTGGGCTGTCTCTAGCCTGTTGCTTTAACTAAATCGACCAGTATAATCAATATTTTCGTCTAGATAATTCCCTAGTTTAGTAGACACACTCGTATACTGCCAAGCTGCAGCATCGGAATAGTAACTATACTCTTGAGCTTCTTTTTGGGATAAATAGGTATAGCCATTTACATAGTGGGCTATCCAAAGATTTTGCAGACCTAATGCAGAGGTGTTCAGACTACCGCCACGGCTATCCAACCAGCTGGCCATAGTGTAATAGGCTAGATTATTGAACCCCAAAGACTTTAGGGTTTGAGTCCACACTTGCGTATTGCCATTAACATCTGTTAGCATATCGTTGCTTTCCATGTCATTAACCATGAGCACATCTGTCCCCAGGCCTAATGAGCGAGCTGTGTTCGCAAAATAACTTGCCTCCGCCCTAGCCTGATCAGGATTAGAATACCGTGAGAAATGATAGGCTGACACCTTCATGCCAGCTGCCTTGGCATTTTGTATTTGGCTACTTGCATAAGGATTAATATAGCCTGTTCCTTCTGTTAATTTGACCACAACACCTGTGATACCTTGACCTTTTAGTTTATTGAAATCGGCAACAGAAATATCCCCATTGTGACTGCTAATATCAACAAAATAGCCTATTTTTTTCTCACTAGTGAGCTGGTATTGGCCTAGATTGTAACCCGTTTTGACTCCATCTACATCTGTTAGATAAGCATGAACATGATAATTTCCCTTGATAAAGTCATGTAACTTTTGATCGATAGTGAGACTTGCCTTGCCATTGACTACCGATGCCTGATACCATTTGAGATTGGCTTGATTTTTTTGAGACCAAGCTGCTACTTCTAGCTTGGCTAGCTTTTTGGAGCTTGATGTCTCTTTGATCGTAACAACGAGAGTACCGGCTTTTGGATTATGCTGGGTCACTTTTACAGAGGGCTTGGTTGGTTTTGGTGCTTTGCTAACCGTAAAGCCTGTGCTACCGATCAGCTTTGACTTTCCATTGTCTAAAGCAGAATTTCCATAAATGTGGGCGATATATTGTCCCTTTTCAAACTTGTGATTTTTAAGTAAAACTTCTGCTGAATAATTCCCTTTGCTATCCTTTTTGGCTGTATAGTAGGTCAACTCATCTTGCCCATTTTTCTTAGTCCAAACAGGGATCTTAACAGCTGTGATATAAGCTGGGAGGCTAGTGAGGGTTACCATATAACTAAAATCGGACTTGCGAGTTGCTTTAGCTTTAACATTGGGCTTAGCTATCGTTAGGCTGGTTTTTCCCAGACCTATCATTTTACCTGCTTGCTCTAAATAAGTGTGGACATTATATTTTCCATATCCGGAGTGTTCTTTATAAGGAGCTATGGCTCTTCCATTTTGGTCAGCTGAGTACCATTTGATGTCATCTTGTCCCTTGGTCTCAGACCAAACGGCATAACGTAATTGCTTCAGCTCTTTAATTCCCTTAGTTTGTGAGGCTATTTCGATACCTTTACTGCCCAGCTTGACTGTAGTCTTTGCTGTTGGTTTAGTCGCTTTAGTTTGTCCAGTATCTTTTGGCAACGATACGCTGATAGTTTGCGCCTGTCGGCCAAGCATTTTCCCCTTGATTAGAGAATATGTGTGGATATGATATTTCCCAGAATCCTTATGCTTACTTAGATCAATATAAGCAGCACCGGTCTTATCAGCTTGGTACCAGACCAGGTCGTCCTGACCTTTTCTATCTGACCAGAGGGCAAATTTAATCAATTCACCTTTGCTGATCTTTTTCTTGTATCGAAGGACTAGCTTTTGATTGTTTAGAGAAACATCAGTAAAGCTTGATTTATCTTTTGCCTTAGCGATAGTCGCTACACTGGCAGGCTTTGGAGCTGTTACAATCTTGCTCGTGCTAGCAGGATGAGAAAGATTGGTCTCTGGAAGAGAAAAGGTACTCTGTGTTGCCTTATGTTCAGTAGATTGGGGAGCTGACTGTGTTTTAGGAGTAGTTTCCGCCTCTACTGTCGCCCCTTCCTCTACTACTTGACTAGATTGAGGATTTTGGGGAACAGATGAGCTAGAAGAAGGCTCATCTGGAGTGGTCTGACTAGCAGCAGGATCTAACTCAGGAGTGCTTGCTTGATCTCTTTGTACAACCTCTACTATCTGGCCTTCTGTCTGGCCACTTGGTTGTTCTTGAGCTTGAACCCTTGTTCCCGCCCCTAAAATAGCGACCGAGACTGCACTTGCAACAATCCAGTGTTTCTTCGCCTTGTACATTCGTTTTCTCATCATTATATACCTTTCCTCAGTATTGTAGATTAAAATTAGGATTAGTTTATCATACTGCCCGAAAATAGACAAAATCAAACGTCCTACACCTATTTATCCGTAAAAAAATAGAAAATTCTAAGGAATTTTCTATTTTTTTATTGTCACTGTCTATTAGGCATGTGATTTCCCTAGCCTTGTAGACTTATTTTTTCTCATCTTCGTCCATGGATAGGACTGAAAGGAAGGCCTCTTGTGGCACCTCTACTGATCCGATGGCTTTCATGCGTTTCTTACCAGCCTTTTGTTTTTCTAAGAGTTTGCGTTTCCGAGAAACGTCACCACCATAACACTTGGCAAGGACGTTTTTACGCAGAGCCTTGATATCGGATCGTGCTACGATCTTTTGGCCAATGGCTGCCTGAATAGGCACTTCAAATTGTTGACGTGGGATGATTTTCTTGAGTTTTTCAACGATAAGTTTTCCACGCTCATAGGCAAATTCACTGTGAACAATGAAGCTGAGCGCATCAACTTTCTCACCATTAAGGAGGATATCCATCTTAACCAGCTTGGAATTGCGGTACTCAGAGATTTCATAGTCAAAGCTGGCATAGCCACGGGTAGAGGATTTTAACTTATCAAAGAAATCAAAGACAATTTCAGCTAGAGGGATTTGGTAGATGACATTGACACGGTTATTATCAATATATTCCATCGTCACAAAATCACCACGCTTGCGCTGGCAAAGTTCCATGACTGAGCCAACAAACTCCTGTGGCACCATAATCTGTGCCTTAACAAAAGGCTCTTCAATACTGTCAACACGAGTAGGCTCAGGAAATTCTGATGGGTTGGAAACTTCTAATAGTTCTCCATCTGTCGTATTGACATGGTAAACGACCGATGGCGCCGTCATGATCAAATCAATATTAAATTCTCGCTCCAGTCGCTCCTGGATAACATCCATGTGAAGAAGTCCTAAGAAGCCACAGCGAAAGCCAAAACCAAGGGCCTGAGAGGTCTCAGGTTCAAACTGAAGGCTAGCATCGTTGAGCTGAAGCTTTTCAAGTGCTTCACGTAGATCGTTGTACTTGTTTGACTCAATAGGGTAGAGCCCCGCAAAGACCATAGGATTCATCTGCTTGTAGCCGTGGAGCGGCTCAGCAGCTGGATTATCCGCCAGAGTAATAGTATCACCGACCCGTGTATCTGCTACCGTCTTAATCGAGGCTGCGATGTAGCCTACATCGCCAGTCGCAAGGTAGTCACGACTGACAGCCTTAGGGGTGAAAATCCCAACCTCGGTCACATCAAAGGTCTTGCCATTACTCATGAGCTGTATCTTATCACCTGGTTTAACGATTCCATTTTGAATACGGATCTGGAGGATGACACCACGGTAGGCATCGTAAACGGAATCAAAAATGAGGGCTTGTAGGGGGGCTTCAACATCTCCTGTCGGAGCAGGAACCTGCTCAACAACTTGCTCAAGAATCTCTTCAATACCGATACCAGCCTTGGCAGAGGCCAGCACAGCCTCACTAGCATCTAGCCCAATGACATCTTCAATTTCCTGGCGAACACGCTCTGGGTCTGCCGCAGGTAAGTCAATCTTATTGATGACGGGGAGGATTTCCAAATCGTTATCCAGAGCCAAGTAAACATTGGCTAAGGTCTGCGCTTCGATCCCTTGAGCTGCATCGACCACTAAGACTGCCCCTTCGCAAGCAGCCAGAGAACGGGACACTTCATAGGTGAAGTCTACATGCCCTGGTGTATCGATCAGGTGAAAGATGTAAGTCTCTCCGTCTTTTGCCGTGTAATTGAGCTGAACAGCATTGAGCTTGATAGTAATCCCACGCTCTCGCTCTAGATCCATGCTATCAAGAAGCTGAGCCTGCATCTCACGGTCTGACACTGTTTCGGTTTTTTCTAAGATACGGTCAGCCAAAGTTGACTTCCCGTGATCAATATGGGCAATGATGGAGAAGTTACGAATTTTCTCTTGGCGTCTTTTTAGTTCTTGAATGTCCATAGTTTTTCCTTTAAATCAGATTCTTAGTAAGACCATTATAGCAAAAAATCCACCTATCACCAAAGTGGATTTACTGGTAGGATGCGATTGAACAGTCACCGTCCTATAAGCCCTAAAAGCTGATTCGCCATCAGTTTATCAGAGAAAAGTCTTATTTCATCGAGCGGTGTCAGATACTCCTACCAAGATCACTATTTATTAGAGCAGTGAAGCAACTATACATTTTTAAGCAGTAGGCCGTTTGAGGGTACAACCTTGTCTTTACAATCTTCTTGTGGGTTAAAATACAGAGCTTCAGTCTTACTGGAAGTCATTAAAAAATACCCTTGAGTTAGTTTTTAGTCTAACGCCTAGAGTATTTTCATAGATTATTCTTATGATAAAAGGCAGTCGAGTGTCTTTTATCTCTGAGGGAACCAGATTCTGATTTCTCGTTGGGCTGACTCTGGAGAGTCTGAGCCGTGGGCAATATTTTGAATTGCCTGATCGGGCTCAGCACCAAGAGCAAAATCACCACGAATCGTACCGGGAAGGGCTTTAGCAGGATCTGTAGCTCCAAGCATATCACGCCAAGCCTGAATAGCCCCAACACCAGTCAGGGTTCCTACGATGACAGGGCCGCTCATCATAAAATCCGAAATGGAAGCAAAGAAAGGCTTGTCGACCAAGGCTGAATAGTGCTGCTTTAAGATCTCAGGATCAATCAGACGATGCTCTAAGCGTGTGATACGAAAACCACGACGCTCAATGCGGTGCAAGACTTCACCAACCAGTCCACGCCTAAGGGCATCCGGCTTTAAGATAAAAAATGTTTCTTCCATGATAATCTCCTCTTTAAAAATCTTTCTTTCATTATAGCAATCTTTTCAGAAAATAGCAGTCCCTTTTCCTAACTGATTTCATCTTTTTTTAAGTAATTAAGGGACTTAGTCCCAACTAAAGAAAGGAAGCCAAATCTAAAGAGGTATAGATAAAAGCTCTGTCTATTTCCCAAATGAGCTTAATAACAGGTTATTCTAAGAAGAAAGCACGATTTTGATCAGATGATCTCTCTTTTTGATAGCGCTTGTAGCTTAATCTGGATAGGGCTAGTAAGGATAGCATGATCCCTTCATAACTCACAAAGAAGATGATGAAGGCATGCAGAAAAAAGGCTTCTGGTAGGACCCAGATAACGGGATCCGTATAGGGATTAAAGAGCCAGTTGCTAGCACCAGGAAAAAGTAACTGATGAAAGAGAGTAAAAAAGGCTTGGAATCCTATCAGGTAACCTAGAGCTCCAAGTACAAGAGGCAGAGCAATCAAGATCAGCCAAAGGCGTTTAAAAAGCCAGAGGGAACGAGAACGCCACTGCTGTCTTAGAAAATGGACAGCCGGCCAGAGCCCTAGTAGGAAGATGGCTTGGGCTAAATGAAAGAGGTGCTTGACATCTCTAAAATGGGCTAGAGCATCTTTAGAGGAAGGGAAATCTGGCATCCTAAGCTCGGTCATCCAAGGCAGGGTCAAATACTTCATGAGGTGATTGATATTGTAATAGAGCGTTTTATCGCTCATGTAGACCGTATCTGCAAGACCCAGCCAGTGATTCTCTAATGGGTAGATCGCCCAAGCTAGGTAAATCGTTTCCAAAATAGCAAGGCTAAGCAGCCAAAAAACTGTGATAATGGGTTCTACTTTTGCTTTCATCAAACTTTCCACTCATCTAAGCTCGATAAGACATGGCTGGGCTGTACAGGCAGATCAGCCACTTCTTCAGCCTTGGTAAAGCCTGTGGTTACTAAGATGGTTGCTAGATCATTTTTTATCCCTGCCATGATATCGGTCATATAGTTGTCACCGACCATAACAGCTTGATTTCGGGCAACACCTAAACGCTCTAAGGCCTTATTGATAATAACAGCTTCTGGCTTACCGATGATGACCGGTTTGACCCTTGTCGCTGCTTCAATCAGTGCTAATAGAGAGCCCGCTCCTGGTAGCTGACCACGCTCTGTAGGGATATTTAGATCAGGATTAGTCCCAATAAAAAGGGCTCCACGCTGAATAGCTAGGGTAGCGATGGTTAATTTTTCATAAGTGATTTCACGGTCTAAACCAACAACAACATAGGCAGGATTTTCCGTGTCTTCCCTATAACCCGCTTGAGTGATGGCTGACTTCAGACCGACTTCCCCGATGACATAGGCCGTCTTACCACGCGCCATATCATTCATATAATCCACTGTCGCTAGGGTAGCTGTATAAATCGTCTCTAGCGGTGTTTCTACATGAAACTGCTGCGCCAGCATATCCTGTACCATCTCAGGTGTTCGCATGGTATTATTGGTCACCAGCATGTAGGGAATTTGCTCTTTTTGCAGCCTAGCAATAAAGCGCTCTCCAGCAGGGATACGCTCCTTGCCACGGTAAATAGTCCCATCTAAATCAATCAAATAGCCTTGGTAGGTCATTATCTCACCTTTCTTTTAGTCTTTCTCTCGCCATTCAATCACAGCTTGAGCATGCAGACCGTCACTGGTACGGATTTCGTGTTTGGTCTTTAGGCCTGTCTGCTCGACTGCTGATAAAATATCGCTGCCGTAATGGATTTCTTTGACATACTTAAGATGGACAACTTTAGGGACATGGTGTTTAAGAAAGTCCACATCCAGCGCTTCGTACATCCACTCTAAGTACTTGCTGTTGTTGACATGGCCATTCATGTCTAAGTCTAGGTAGCGCACATGAAAAAGGGTCTCATCTGCTTGATCTAGCTTACTGTACTTGGGACCACGGATGATCTTTTTAATCTTCTGTGAACCATAGGGTGCAACGATCTCATCTTTGACCGATACGACCTTGCGAGTATCGTAATCCATTAGAACAAAGGTCGATGCAATCTCGATGATCTTCTGGCCATCTTCTCCATAGATATAAAAATTTCGGTAGCAAAAGAGTTTGTTATAGGCGATGGCTTCTGTTTCTACTGTGATGGTCTCCGCATAGCGAGGCAGACGCTCAATATCTAGCTGGTAATCTGTAATAACCCAAACCAGATTGAACTGTTCCAGTAGCCAATCATCTGTATTGCCCAAGCTTTCGGACTGCAAGCCAGAAACCTGTAAGGCATAGGACAGCAGGTGGGGCAATTTAACCTGATGGTTGACATCACTTTCAAAAAATGGAATTTGATAATCTACTTTAAATTTTTTTCCCATAATGCTCACTCATTTATCATCTAGTATAAAGGCTTCTGCGACAGTATCTCCTAAAAAGAGGCCTCGCTTGGTCATGCGTAAGCGATCTCCAGTCACTTGCAAAAGGCCATCTCTAATCAAGTCTTCTACAATCTGACCGTAGCGCTTCTGGAAATTTTCCTGAAATTTCTCTTCAAATCTTGAGATGGATAGACCAGATTTTTTGCGCAGGCCCAGAAAGAACTCCTCCTCCATCATCTCGGCTTTGCTTAGAATCTCCTCATGCAAACGAGAATGTCCTTCTTCTGCGATAGCCCTGAGGTAGTGCTGGATAGGTCCGCGATTGCGATAGCGAACGCCGTTTAAATACCCCGATGCTCCTGCGCCGACACCGTAATACTCCACATTATCCCAGTAGACAAGATTGTGGCGACTCTCATAGCCAGGCTTGGAGAAGTTAGAAATCTCATAATGCTCAAATCCATTTTTCTCCAACTCATCGATAATGTAGTGGAACATATCTGCCTCCAAATCCTCCGTCGGAAGATTGAGACGACCACGACGCATCTTGTTCATAAAGACTGTATGGTTTTCCAAAATGAGGCTATAGAGGCTCATATGGGGAATCTCTAAAGATAGGGCTTTTTCTACATTCGTTTTGACCTGCTCCATGGTCTGACCGGGCAGGGCATAGATCAGATCGATTGAGATATTGTCGAAGCCTGCAGCCTTGAGATCACGTATAGTCGTGTAGATCTGCGCTTCATTATGACTGCGGCCGATACGCTTGAGCTCCTTATCATCAAAGGTCTGTACACCGAGGGAAACTCGATTGACCGCTGACTTTTCAAGAACAGCAATCTTATCAGGTGTCAAATCACCCGGGTTGGCTTCGATAGTAAACTCCTCAAGCTGCTCTAAATCGAGTTCATTTTCCAAATGAGTCAGGAGATAATCCAGCTGGTCAGCTGTGATGGCAGTCGGGGTACCACCGCCGATATATAAGGTCTGAAGGTTATGGATGTCATAGCTCTTATACTCTTCGATCAAGCTAGCTAGGTAATCGTCGACAGGCTGATTCTTGATGAAGACCTTGGAAAAATCGCAATAATAGCAAATTTGTGTGCAAAAAGGAATGTGCACATAAGCAGATGTTGGTTTGTTTGACATAGGATTATTATAGCACTTTCACAGATGGAGTTTAAGAGAAAAAGATGACCTTAAATGGGGAAAATTTCCTCTTTAAAGTCATCTTTCTATTATGAAAAGTATGATATTGCTAGGTAGCCTCTCTCCGTAGTAATAGCCATAAAGTCCTTTTAATTTTGTAATTATTTTGCTTATAATCACCTATTACTAATTGTAGGTTGTTATAAGTCTGTGAGACTTTCATTTATAATCAGGATCTGCGTTATCTCTTCAAGTTTATCACAAATGTGGCAACAAACAGAAAAAGAATATTGTTTATAAAAAGGTAGTTCATATAGTTTAAAATTCGTATCACCAGAAATACGAACAGGATCGTTCCATAACTCGATATTAAAAGAATTCATGGCTGTAGACATTCCTGTACCTATAGCTTTAATAAAACTTTCCTTTAGAGTCCAAAATCTATAAAACGTTATACTTTTTGACTTAGAGGGAATCTGCCGAAAAAAGAATTTTTCCTTATCTGTCATAACAAGATCAACCACTTCATTAAAATCAAAATATTCATGATATTCCAAATCTATCCCAATCTCACTATTACTAATTGCAACTGCCACCCAATTCCCGGAATGAGTAATACTAAAATAGTAACCATCAATTCCTTTTAAATAAGGTTTTCCATAATTATTCTTTTTAATTTTCAACGACATAACACTGCATATCTGTTCTTGAGATAAAAATTTATATAAAAGATAATATGCAACTAAGGAACGTTTGTAATCTAATAGTCTTTTATATTTTCTAGCTTCCTTTAAAAAATCAGATGGAATGTGTGTTTCTAAATAAACTTCATTTAATACATTATCAATATTTGAAAAATAAATTTTCATTATACGCTTAACCTAAATAACTTAGAAAATT
The DNA here is from genome assembly GCF_058314555.1 of Streptococcus sp. ALY_211. NCBI lineage: Bacteria > Bacillati > Bacillota > Bacilli > Lactobacillales > Streptococcaceae > Streptococcus > Streptococcus sp. ALY_211. Next base: position 11,994 of record NZ_JBZFUN010000008.1, read on the forward strand.
CTCCTTCTCTACTTATCAAGTCATCAAACGAACCGTCTTCGACAATCGCACCATCTTTCATAAAAAGAATTCGATCGTACTTCTTTAAAATGGCTTCGTTTAACTTGTGTGTTACTACTAGAGCAGTTAAATTATTAATATCCAGTATTGAATTTTCAATGTCAGCAGTAACTTGATTATCCAGAGATGAAGTTGCTTCGTCTAATAACAGTATAGGTGTATTTCTAATTAGAGCACGTGCAATACTAAGCCTTTGCTTTTGTCCACCAGATAAATTCGAGCCATTCTCCCCACACAAAGCTTTCAAACCTAGTTTATTTTCTGAGACAAAACTTTCTAAACCAGAGTTCTGAACGGCTTGTCTTACTTCGTCATCTGTAAACAATTGATTGAGAGTAATGTTAGATTTTAAAGTATCATCAAAAATATAAACATCTTGTTGAACAACCGTCATTAAGTTATAGAGACTTTCTGTAGAGATAGTCTTTATATCTTTATTATCTATTAGAATATTTCCCGATATTGTATCATAAAACCGTAATAGTAAATTCAATAAAGTTGATTTTCCACTTCCTGATGCTCCTACAATTGCAATTTTTTCACCTTTTTGAATTTTCAATGATAATTTTTTAAAGATCTTTTCTTCAGATTCAGGATAAGAAAAGTCTATATCAGAAAATTCTATAACATTGTCAAAAATATTCTTGTTTTCTCCTGTTTGTAGTTCAATTTGGTCATTTAAGTCAATTGAATTTAACGTCTCTTGGCCTTCTCTAAATTTACTCATCCCTATACTAACTTCGTTTAATGGCATGACGATAAAATTGACCAATTGAACAATGGCAGTTACACTTCCAATTGTGGTATGCCCATTGAAAACAAGATACATCCCACCTCCAAAAGCCACCAAAAATACAATCATTCCTGAAAGTTGGGACATAACATTAGCTAGTGTATCAAATTTTCCTTTTGCAAAATAACTATCATCCAATTTTTTACTTTCTTGAGTGAAATCATTGCGAACAATATCTTTTATATTAAAACTTTTAATAACCAGAAAACCCGCCAAAATATCTTTAACTTTGGCTAAGTATCTCTGATCAGCACTCATAATATTACTTTGTAATGTAGCTGATTTCCGACCAATAAATCCTGAAATTAGCATTGGAATAATACTCACTATAATAACTAATGTGGTTAGAAACCAATTACCTATAAACATCGCCAACAGTGAAAAAATCATCAGGGATAAATTCTTTGAAATATTAAAATATTGGATCAAATAATCTTGTTCGATTTTTTTCATATTTTCTGTCAGTATTGAGATAAATTTTCCTGATTTTTCTCTAGAAAATTCTCTGTAATCCTTATCTAAAATTAATTGAAAAACTTTCTTTTTATATTCTGACATGATCCTCCGAACTAATTTATTCCTCAATCTAAGATCTATAAAATTGAGACCTGCATATATCAAAATAACTATAGCACCTACTAGCACCGCTTTATCCAAAGACTCTCTACTTTTAGATATTCCGCTGTCAATAATTTCTTTAATGGAATAAGCAAAAGCGATATTAGTAAGAGGAACTAGTAAGTTAAATACCATGAAAGTATAAAAGGCCTTTTGATGGTGCTTTATCAAGTGTTTCATACCTCTTACCTACCTTCCTTCATTTTTATTTAAAAAGTGCAACATAAAATATTCTTCTAAGTATTCCATAAACATACTAACGGTATGTTATCTTTAAAATATCAACCACATGCAGTTGCATGCGGTAGCGTACAGTATCGATAGCAGTGAAAATCACCATAGATAACCTAGTTATTTCTTTTTAAATGATCAAATAGTCTAAAAATGACTCTCATCATCTCATCAGTTATTAGTGGAACTTCTAAACTATCAAAAGTAAGTCTAATAAAATTCATTCTCTTCTTCAATTCTTCCACTGTGAAAATAGAAATTTGAAATCCAACCCAAATATTCAACGTTAGAACAATTAAATCGGCTAATTCTTCCGGATATGCTGTACTGATAGATCCATCTTCAACACCTTCAGACACTCTCTTTCTAATTTCTGGTAAGAAATCGGAGAACAATTTGAGATATTGCTCGCCTAGTAATCGAGGACTCCTGAGCATAATTGAGGCCGAATATACAAGCTTTTGATGCTCAAAATTGGTAAAAGAATCCATCAAAGAATTTTGTATCTTTTCTAGCCCTGTTTCCCCTCTCCAATTATAATTGGAAAGTCCCTGGTTATTTTCATTAATTATTGTTTGTAAAATTTCGTATTTTGACTCGAAATGGTGATAAATAACTCCTTTCGTCAATCCACCTAACCCATCAATTATATCCTGTATTGAAGTGTTATCAAATCCTTTTTCCAAAAATAAATTCTTAGAAACATCTAAAATCATTTTTCTAGTTTCATATGAGTTTCTGCCTCTTGCCATTTTGTTCCTTTCTAGTAAAAACATACCATTGGTATGTTTTTACTATTGTAATTAACTAAACTCACCTTGTCAACCAGAAAGCGTAATATCTAGCTCTTATTCTGTAATCTTAGAAAAGAGTGAATTTATCAAAAGAATATCTTTTAATCTCTTAAGAAGCTATTGTTCACCTCAATCCACTGATTTCAATGCCTCCAACATATCAATGTTTTTCAGTCGGCGCTTAACCACCCAACCTAGGCATAATAAAATGATGCTAATCGTTATAACAGGCAGGAGGTAAACATCATAATCTACAGCTGTTGGATATCGATTATCTTGACTCATGATAGCAATAATTCCCTTATGTAAGAAATAGCCGCCTACGAGACCTAGCCCAATACCAATAATTGATAGAACAATTGTCTCTCTATAAATATAAAGAGTCACCTCCTTATTATGAAATCCTAGAACTTTAATCGTCGATAGTTCACGAATACGCTCAGCAACATTAATGCTGGTCAAGTTATAAAGTATAACAATAGCTAACAATGCTGAAATAATCGCTAAAGTTGTTACTGAAGCTCTCAGACCTTTAACAGCTGTGTTGACTTGAGCGATCAACGAAATATTTTGAGAGACCGCAGACACTCCATTTATCGCTAAGGCTTTTGTAGCTTGTTTTGAAATATTTTTTGATGATGAATCTTTTAAATGGATCAAGGCTGTATTATCGATAGCTTTTTCACCAAATACTTTGCGGTAATAGTCATCTGACATAAAAATATAGTGATTGACATTCATATCAACAACAGCAGACACTTTAACATGGTATGACTTTCGATTATCTTTAATGATGACGGTATCTCCCTTACCGACATGATAATATTGCGCCAATTTCTCTGATAAAACAGCTCCCTTATTGGATAGAGAAACAGATTTGCCTGTTTGAGTAGACTTTAAATGAATAAAATCACCGAAATCATTACGAGCAGATGCTAGAATAGTAATCGATTTTTTCTCACTCTGTCCTGCAATCTTCTCATCAATAGTGCGGGAGTATATTTCCTGATAGCTAGAAATCGCATCAGACTTTATAAAATGACGTAAATCTTTATTTTTATCCAACTGACTGTCGCTCATCACTTGTAAATCATAAGGTGTTATTTGTTTAAATTGGTGGTCTACAATTTTACTCAGAGAGGATTGGATACCAAGACCTGCAAAAAGGAGGGCAACAGATCCTGCAACACCAAAAATTGTCATCATCATGCGTTGTTTATATCTAAAAATATTTCTTGCTGTGACTTTTTGGGTAAAGCTCAATCGTTCCCAGATAAAAGCCAGTCGCTCTAAAAAGATTTTAGAGCCTTTCATCGGCGGCTTAGGAAGTAGAAGTTGTGCTGGGTTTTCTTCTAATTCTCGCTTAGCCACCCAAAAAGCTGGAAGGACAGCACTTAAAACAGCTAAAACAATTGTCAGTAGGGCATAGCTCCAATAAAATCCTTCATTGAGACTACCAATGACTGTCGTTGTTATTGAATTTCGTGCAACAATACCAGGTAGTAGATAATGTCCCCCAAGGATCCCTAGGCTCGTTCCGAATAAGCTAGCGACAAAGCCATAGCTAACAAATTTTTTAATAATATCACGATTTGAATAGCCTAAGGCTTTTAGAACACCTGAGTTAATTCTTTCTTCATTGACGAAGCGAGTCATTGTTGTTAATGTTACTAAGGCAGCCACTAGATACAGTACAATAGGGAACAGATTTCCTATGTTATTAAGAGTCTTGCTAGATGATCGATAAGTCGTATAACCTTCTCCTCCAGATAAGGTCGAACGTGTATAGCTCCTGTAGGTAGGAACTTTCAAGTTTTCTAGCTTTGTTTGAAGCTTTGCCAGCTCTGACTCTTTTTTGCTAATTGCTGAGTTATTTAATTGAGGACTTTGTTTTGCTTTAAGAGCAGGTGATAATTTGCGACCTTTCTCCAGTATTGCTTTAGCTCCATTAATCTGTTTCTGACCAGTAGTCAGGCTAGTCTTTAGTTGATTTTCTAGCTCTTTAAAACGACGCTGACCATTATCCTCTAAAATACTGTCCAGTCTCTCTTGATTTTTAATTAATTGGCGGTTATAGTCATCAGAAAAAGGGGTAAAACCTCTTAAATTTTTGTAACGTAAACGAGCTATGGTAGCTGTATGATTACTAAAAGCCTTAGCATCTACGACACCATAAGTATAGAGGTTTCCATCTCCAGATGTCGAAGATCCCAAAAACTTTTTTGACCAAATTTCAGAAGAATTAACAAATCCAACTATTTTGTACTTACTCTTTTTTAGTGGAGCATCCACATTTTTTGAAATTTCTAGTTTATCCCCTATCGCATAGTCCCTTTTTGAAATAGATGATAGGGCAATTTCATTCTCCTTCTTAGGAAATCTGCCTGACACTAGCTGATAAGAAGAAATTTGCTTGCTGTTTGAAAAAATACGAACAGCATGCTCTGTATTCCTTATCGTAACGTCACTCATCTGACCAAATTCAACACTGGTACCATTTATACTTTCTAATTCCTTACGGTCAGCATTACTCAGTCCGGCACTTGCTATAACAGATAAGTCCATAGTTTTATAACGATTTAGATAGTGCTTTGCAGTTTCCTCCATATCCTGAGGAGTCGCTTTTAACCCTGTTAAAACTAAAGAACCAAGCATCAATAGCAACATAATAGATACGAAACGCCCTTTTGATGCGATAAATGATTTGGCTATATTTTTCCAAAGTACCTTTTTGGTTATCATCACTGTCCCCTCCTTAGTATTCTAAAAGATCAATATCTTGAGGGAATTTATTTTGTTCAATGTGGCTGACCTTGGCATCATGCATATGAATGACACGATCTGCAATAGCTGCTAAGGCTGAATTATGAGTTACGATAATAACAGTTGCCCCTTTATTGCGAGACATATCCTGCAAAATTTTTAAGACCTGCTTCCCTGTCTCATAATCAAGGGCACCAGTTGGCTCATCACACAGTAAAAGTTTGGGATTTTTAGCAACGGCGCGTGCAATCGATACACGCTGCTGTTCTCCGCCCGATAATTGAGCTGGAAAATTATGAAGACGATCACCTAGGCCGACATCTCCTAACATTTCTTTAGCATCCCTTGCTCCAGTTACAATTTCCGAAGCCAACTCCACATTTTCCTTGGCTGTTAAATTTGGAACTAAATTATAAAACTGAAAGACAAATCCAACATCCATTCTGCGGTAATCTGTTAACTCTGTCTGATTATAATTGGCAATATCAATACCATCAATCATTACTTGTCCATCGTCATTACTGTCCATTCCTCCTAAAATATTCAAGACGGTTGATTTTCCTGCTCCAGAGGCCCCTAGTATAACTGCTAGCTCCCCTTGCTCAACTTCAAAACTGACATCATTATTAGCAATAATTTCTGTTTCTCCTGTTTGATAACGTTTAAATGAATGTTTCATTTCAATATAAGCCATTATTTCCTCCATTTTAAAGCTATGGTATTAATTTCTATCTCTTTCTTGGTTTATATATCCTTATATTTTTTATCTTAACAAAACTAAAAATGACAAAACAAGGGTGAAAAGTTGTCAGTCTGTTAACAAAAAAGAAGCTTTTAATTGCTTAAAAGTTATTGAAAACACTACTTATGCTATTTTTATTTTACGAAGCGACAACTTTTTTTATATAATCACTCTATAAGGAGGTTAATATGGTTTTAGGTAGTCATGAAAATATTATTAACGCTGTCTTTAGAATTGTATCGCAGCATCCTGATAAGGAAAATATTACTTTAACAGAAATTGCTGCAGAAGCTGGCATGACCAGACAAGCAATTTATAAAAAGCATTACCGCAATGTTGAAGAAATCTTTGATGATATCCATACATCTATTACCAAAGAGGCTTTTAATCAACTAGAGAAAGTTATGACCAGTAAAAAATACCTATCCTTTTATGATATTGTCTCTGATGTTATTATTCCTACAATTTATAACAATCGAACCTGGGGACGTTTTTTATACAACAGTACAATGAAGCTAAGATGGGAACAATTTCTTGATAAAGAGTACGCTCCCATACTAGACCATATGTCCACTACTGTCATCAACCATGGACCCTTTCCTCAAAAAAGCATGATAAAAATTATGCGAACCTATGTCTTTGCTATTATTGCTGAATGGATTTCTGAAGATTTTCCAGATCCTCCTGAGATATTCGCTAAAAAATTCAATATTATGATAGAATCAGCACCAAAATTTCTGATTGATGGTCGCTAAAGCCTATAACTGATATCTATATTAAACTTTCGATAGTATAAAATTATCACTGGTTCAGCTACTTTCTCAAACATGAATATCAGACCTTTATTTTTTACTAAAAGTGTAATCCATCATTTTTAATCTACTAAAAAAGACCTAGAGTGCCTGTCTCTAGGTCTTTTTCGATCTATTCATACTATCTATACTAGATACTCCAATAGCATCTTTATCTAGATACTCCAACGCCACTACTCCAGGGATTTTCTGACTTTCAAGAGAGTGGACGTTACAGAGACTGACTACAAAAAAGAGAATCAAGATGATTCTCTCCTAACTTATTATGATATTATTGCCAAGGAGTCTCCGAAAATTCTGGAGCTTGTGAGGCTGGTTCAGGTGAGGCTTGTGAAACATTTGTTGCCTGAGCTGGATTAGAGTAAACTGGCTGCTGGGGCTGTCCTGGATTAGCAAATCCTTGCTGCGGTGCTTGCCCTGGAGCAACACCAGGTTGACCTGGCATAGGCGCTCCTGGATAAGGATAGCCTGGGTACTGACCATAGGTTGGATACTTTGATGGCATACAGTATAAGACCAGAAGGACTATAGATCCAACGTAATTCACATATGGAATAACTTCCAAGAATATGAATGCCCAGTGATAACCACCGTCACGAAGGCGACGAACTTGGATAGCAATATTTGGAATAAAAGTGGCAAATATGTAAATGAGGTATAAAAGACCAGTAATCAACATCCAAGATAATGCAGTGGTACTAGGTGAACCTAGTCCAGACTCTGATCCCAGTCCAGAAAACAATAAACCAGGTATAAATATTAACACAACGAATAGAATGTGGATAATAACATTAGCAAGTACAACCCACCAGTAATCCGAGCGGCTTGAACGTCCTGTGAAGTCAGCATAGTTTTTCCAAAATTTTTTATAAGCTTCGATCATTTTAAAATTCCTTTGTCAAATTGTTATTAATATAAGAGCGATCAGCCAAAGTAAGGGCTAAGCACTATTATGCTTGCGGTGACTGAGATGGGGGAACAGGGGCGCCTTGTCCTTGTGCGCCAGGCATTTGAGTCTGAGCTGGCTGTTGCCCTTGCTGAGGTGGGTAGGACTGAGGCATTCCCTGATTAAACGGTGGATATGGTGGCTGAGTCCTTCCTTGATCAGGATAGACTTGCTGTTGAGGTTGCCCTGGATTGGTAAAGCCTGCTTGTCCTTGTGCTTCTGGCGGTACTGGCGCACCTGCTTGATTAGGATAAGGCATTTGTGGGGCTGGACCGGCTGGATAGCCTCCCGGATAAGGGCCTGGACCATACATTCCTTGAGCATAAGGTGGGATAACAGGTTGAGGCGGATTAATCAAATTACCGTCCTCATCCTTTGAAGGTTGGCAGCAAAGAATGATCATGATGAGATTCGTCAGAAAGGCAAAGAACCACAGCGAGAAACGAAAGATCCCTGTCTGGATACCGATTTCAGTCCCATCAAAAGGTGCCAGCTTGCTAGTGGAGACGGCTAGGACAATCCCAAAAATATTGTAAATAATGAGCAGCAAAGTCGGCATAGCGGTGATCACAATCAATCCCCACTCCAGATGGGCATCGCGTAAACGTCTAGCGGTTAGGGCAAAATAAGGCCAGAAGTTCACCAGAACCCAGATCAATAAGACAATACGGCTAAAAATGGTGATAGAAAAGTCACTGCCCCCAGCATCACCTGACATGGCTGACATCACCTTGACCAACTGGATCAAAAAGAGCCAGGACACCCAAACCAAAGCGTTAAACATGATGACGTACCAGTACTGATTTCGATCTGATTTTCCTTTAAAATTAGAAAAGTTTTGCCAATAATCTTTATAGGCACTAAACATAATAAATCTCCTCAATAATTAAGATTTCTTTTAGGATAACATAATTTTCAGGTCTTTTCAATTTACATTTAAATAAGCTCTGCTATCACAACTGTTTCCTAGCTTGATCATACATAAAGTAAAAGAGTAAGTGATTTTATTCCTCTTCCTTAGCTTTTAGCCCAATTCTCTTTGATAATCTATAGCTTGCGCTAGATTGGCAGCCTTATCTTGAGCAGTTAAATCTAAGGTTGTCGCTGCTGGATTACCCAGGACATTCTTGAGCTTATCATGTAGTCCTGCGTAATCTTTCAGGTCAAAGAAATGCTCTGGTGCACAGTAGCGAGGATTGTGCATGCGTTCTTTAAACCCTAAGATTAGCTGACGACTCTCAAAAGCTGTGCGGATAGCATTGAGGATTTCATTGCCTTGATTGATATCCAAGTAAATATCACAACGGCCATAGAGCTGTAGAACCGTCTGGTTGGTTACATTTGGATAGAGGTGGACATTTTCGTAACGTCCAAGACTGGTCAATTTGCTGGACATCTCTGTAATAGCTGCGATATGTAGGGTCATCTCAGGAAAATCTTCAATGATATTTTCCACATAAGATAGCTGATCCGAATTGGTCAAAATCAAGGCTTCCTTATGGGATTGATTTTCCTTGCGGAATGGATATAAGAGTCCTACATAGCTAAAGAGATCACGATATTGTGGCTCTATCAAGCTGACGATACGCTTATAGGTTTGACGATTTTGCACGATAATTTTAGTTGGGCGAAGGCCTTCTTCCTCAAGGAGCAAGCGCATATTATCAGGGATCTGATCACCGATTGGTTCCTGCCAAAAGAGTACATCGCTTCCTGGTAAACTGAGCTGACGCTTGACCTGAAAAGCTAGCCCCAAAGAGTTGAACAAGATACGATCCAGATCGTAGCCTGAAGCTTGAATATAGTAAGCCACAAAATCAGCCCTAGATTTGAAAATGTAAATCCGTCCGTCATGGTCTAAGACCAGATCACCCGTCACATAATTCTCAACCAAGACTTCCCTACCTTCTTTGTTATAGTAGGATTTTTGCACAGGATGTTCCTGGGCATCAAATATCGTTTGTGCAAAGCGATAGCCATATTTATTATAGTGATCTGTACTGCGTACTTTACCTTGATTATCTAGCCAATCAACAGTCTGGACAAAGCGGTTATGCTTATTTTTGGCGTAGTGAATGGTTGCTCGCTTTTTATCAAGGTCAAAGATCTCAGCGTTACTGTTGCTTCCTTTGATTTCCCAAAATTTGGGAATGGGCACTTCATTGAAGTGAAGCGGCTTGCCCTGCACTTGGATAAATCCTGTGAAAAAGAGGAAGGGAGAGGTAACATCATCTGGTAAAAAACCGTCATCATTGATAGAAATCGTAACATTTTGATAGCCTGATAAGATGAGCGAATAATGCAAATCCCAGCTATCTTGCGTGTAATTGTCAAATAAATTAATCATTGCGCAACTCCTTAATCAACTGCCGCCATCTGTCCTCAACATTTTCCGCTAAATAATTCTCTGCAATGCTGTAGGAGCTTCGATGCATGCTCTCTAAGTCATCACTGGAGAAGATTTGGACAATCTTCTGACTCAAATGATTGACGATATCCTGGTCAGTATCAAAATCATTGAGGGGGACAAGGTAGCCGTTTTCTCCATCATGGATAAAGTTTTGATTTCCGTAGCGGACATCAAATCCTATCAGAGGCAGACCAGATCCTACTGCTTCCATAAGTGTCAGGCCAAAGCCCTCACTTTTAGAGGCTGAGAGATAGACTTGGTGGTGCATGTAAGTATCTGTCAGATCCTGGTGGCCCAGCAGTTGGATATAGCCAGAAGCCCCCTGCTCATCGATCAATGCTCTGATTTTTTCTTCTTCGCTACCAGACCCATAGATGTCAAAGTTGAGCTGTGGAATTTCTTTGCGGGCTTCTACAACAGCCTGTACCAACCAATCGACATGCTTTTCAGTTGCCAGGCGGGAAGCTGTCATGACAGAGAAGGGAATCCGATTGCTCATGGGCCTCTTCAAGGTGTCTAGGCTCCCCACCGGGATAGTCACAATGCGGGGCTGAATATGCTTGTAGGTCATAAACTGCTCAGCTAAGATATTTCTCTGTGTATCTGTCGCAACGATAAAGGCATCTACGCTATCAGCATTGGTAAATTGGAAATCATAGTAGTTATTCCAGAGAATATTTTGAGCTGTGGTGCTGTTGGCGCTGAAGTGCTCAGCATGGACAACCACGGCTAACTTGGCTGGCTTGACATGGCGAAAGACTGCTGGCCCCACACCGGTCGAGCGGTCCAGAATAACGACATCTTCTTCTTTGAGCGCCAGCAATTCCATATAATAGCCGATCAGCTCTTCTCTAGAAAAGAGAATCTTGTGCGGAAAGCGATAAAAAGGCTGGTCGCCATCAGTGATCTCATCATAGGCAACACTGCCATCACTATTATAAAAGGTTCGCTTGTAGAGCTTAGCCGCATTATCCTTAGGCGCATAGAACTCTGTAAAGGTCAGTGTTTTGCCATTATTGTAGAAGTCTTTGCGAACTAGATTACCATTTGAGACAAACTCTATACGGTGGATATGCCCTCTGTCATAACGGCAGTAATAGGCAGTCGCAAAGTCACGGTCGCTAAAATAAAAACGAATCAGACGCTCTTCGTAATCGATATTGGTGATGTCTCGAGTAAACTGAGCTTTTAAGTCATCTACCGTAAAAGTTGTCGGTGAGGGCTTTTGGTCTGTGAAAGCCATGTAGAGCCAAATAATCTGATCATCATCAAAGCCAATATTTCTGGCCATATCGATGATATTATCCTGACTAAAGAAGTCCACAAAGATAAACTTGGAGTGAATCCCAAGATTTCTGAATACACGGGAACGATAAGCCTGAGCATACTCTACCCCACTGGAGGCCCAACCCAGTCCCAAATTGATATTATAAACTGTCATGGTTCTTTCTTTCTAGTGTGTTGTTTTTTCTAATCATTGAGCCCAATCTGCCTAGAGATGACCCAATTTTCCACTTCTCATCATACCATAAAAACGACCTTAAGGGCTAGGACCAACTAGCAAATTAAAGGAGTTGTCAGAGAGAAGCTATTTGCCTGTTATTTTTCTTACCTAGCTCGCTTTAGTTTTAGAGCTTTCAAGAGAAAAATTAGGATATTTGCGATTGGCTAGCTCGCTCTCCTAGACTAGTCGTCTCTAGCAATTTATGATAAACTGTAAGCAAGAAAGCTGAGGATTACCTTATGATTGATAGTCAAGACATCTTAGCAAAAATGAATCCCAATCAAAAAATCAATTATGATCGTGTCATGCAAAAAATGGTTACCAACTGGCAGGATCAAGGATTGAGACCAAAGATACTCATGCACGTCTGCTGCGCTCCTTGCAGCACCTACACCTTGGAGTATCTGAGCCAATGGGCAGATATCACGGTTTATTTTGCCAATTCCAATATTCATCCCAAGGCAGAATACCAAAGGCGCCAATATGTGGTTAAGAAATTTATTCATGATTTCAACGAAAACACTGGGCAGGCTGTCCAATTTCTGGGGGCTCCCTATGTTCCTAATGAGTTTTTCCGGACTGTTCACGGGTTAGAAAATGAGCCCGAAGGCGGAGACCGCTGCCGCGTCTGCTACGACTACCGCTTGGATAAAACGGCTGAAAAGGCTGTGGAGCTGGGGTTTGATTATTTTGGCAGTGCCCTAACCATCAGTCCTCACAAGAACTCCCAAACCATCAACGCTGTTGGACTTGATGTGCAAAAGATTTATGATACCCAGTATCTTCCAAGCGATTTCAAGAAAAACCAGGGTTACCAACGCTCTGTAGAGATGTGCAAGGAATACGATATCTACCGACAATGCTACTGTGGCTGTGTCTTTGCTGCCAAGGCTCAAGGGGTCGATCTAGTGCAGATCAAAAAAGATGCTCAAGCCTTTATGGAAGGTAAGTCGATCGATAAGGATTACGCACAGATCCACTTCACCTTTAATGGAAAGGAAGTCTAGCGGTTGAGACAAGTTCTCGCCTCTTTTATAAAGCTATTTGAAATTTATCTATCTGATTGTCTTTTGGTGGAGAAACCGCAGAGCTTACCTGAATTTTCTGAAAATAGCTTGACAAATGAGACAAATAAACATAGAATAAGGGTAATGTAAACGAAAGGGGACAGAGAAGACATGATCCATACGTCTTTTGGGAATCATAGAGTGCATAACTTTTATTACTTTAGTTTCTTTAGATAGACGTTTGTAGCTCTTGAGATGCAAACGTCCTGACACATGTTTGTATCTATGAAGCTAGAGGTTTTTTCTGTCGAACAGCTGAGTAGATAACACTTATCTAACTTCGCTGTTGGAGGCTGATACCTAAGGGGAAAGCTGATAAAAAGAGCCAGTTAGATGAGCCTGTCTAACTGGTTTTTTGTTTACTTGATTTAGGAGAGGGATCAACTAAGTCCATCAACATCTTAAAAGGAGTCTCACATGAAGAAATTCAGTGCTATCATGTTTATCCTCGCACTCGGTTTGCTAACACTGGCTGCCTGTGGCAAGCAGGATAAATCTAAGGAAGCGGTCCATATCGGGATCCTGCAGTATGTCGAGCACCCATCTTTGAGTGCTACCCGCAAGGGATTTGTCAAAGAGCTCAAAGACCAGGGGTATCGTGAAGGTAGGGACTATGTCATTGATTTTGAAAATGCTCAGGGCGATCAATCCAATCTACAGACCTTATCGCAATCGCTGATTGATGATAATGATATTGTCCTTGGGATTGCGACACCAGCTGCCCAATCACTAGCCAATACCTCTAAGGATACACCGATCCTCTTTACAGCGGTGACTGATCCTGTCTCAGCCAAGTTGGTCAAGTCCATGGACAAGGTGGGGGGCATCGCTACAGGGACTAGCGATCTATCGCCGATCGATGAACAAGTCAAGCTCCTCAAAAAGGTCATGCCCGACGTCAAAAAAGTCGGTATCATGTATACAACCAATGAGCGTAACTCAGAAGTTCAAGTCGATCAGGCTAAGAAAGTCTTCAAAAGAGAAGGTATTCAGACGGTCGTCAAGGGTATCTCCTCAACAAATGATGTCCAAGATACGACTAAGAGTCTGATGAATCAGACTGAAGCGGTCTTTATCCCAACCGATAATACTATCGTCAGCTCCATTTCCCTAGTAACGGATCTTTCAAAAGAAACGGGCGTTCCAGTGGTTGGAGGATCTGCTGATATTGTTGATAAAGGTGTGCTCTTCACCTATGGAGCTAACTACCAAGCACTCGGTCAGCAAACAGCTAAGCAGGCTATCCGCATCTTACAGGGGGAAAAGGTCTCTGGCGTTGCAGCTGAGTATCCAGAAACCCTAGATGTTGTTGTCAACAAGGATATGGCAAAAACATTGGATATTGATCTATCCGCTATTGAAAACCAAGCTAGCAAGCAAGGGAAGTCAGCATCTGATAAAATCATCGCCCAGCATAAAAAAGCTGGTAAGACAGCCTTAAAGGCACCAGCATCTAAGCAAAAATCAGGAAGCAATGGCCTGAGCAATGTTATCCTTTCTGCTATGGCTCAAGGACTGCTCTGGGCTATCATGGCTATTGGGGTCTTCATTACCTTCCGCATCCTTGATATTGCTGACTTGACAGCAGAAGGGTCTTTCCCTCTTGGTGCTGCTGCTACGGCTATTCTCATCGTTAAAGGTGCTGATCCTTTCCTTGCAACACTAGGTGGTTTCATAGCAGGGATGGTTGCTGGAGCTGTATCTGGTTTCCTCCATACGAAGATGAAGATTCCTGCCTTGCTAGCTGGAATTATCACCCTGACGGGGCTTTACTCGATCAATCTCCTGGTGTTGGGTGGTACTGCCAACCTCTCTCTTTCTGGTAAAACGACCTTAGTCACTATGGTGACTGGTCTTGGTCTGTCTAAGGTGGTTGGTGTCATCTTACTGGGCTTGATCTTTGTCGCTTTAGTTATCGGACTCTTAGTCGTCATGATGAATACGCAGATCGGACTGGCCCTGCGTGCTACGGGTGACAACCTAGCTATGGGGGAAGCTAATGGTATCAAGGTCGATCGTATGAAGATCTTGGGTTATATGATTTCTAACGGACTCATTGCCCTTTCAGGATCTCTACTTGCTCAAAACAATGGCTATGCTGATATGAATATGGGGACTGGTACTATCGTCAATGGTCTGGCTGCCATTATTCTGGCTGAGGTGATCGTCAAATACTTGCCACTTGGTAAGCGTTTGGGCTCTATTATCGCTGGTTCTATTATCTATCGCTTGGTCTTGGTTATCATTTTAGCTATGAATGTCGATGCCCAGCTATTGAAGCTAGCTTCTGCTATCTTCCTAGCCGTGATTCTGTATGTCCCAGAAATCCGCTCAAAATTAGCTATCAAACCTAATAAAACATTGACAGGAGGTAAACACTAATGGCTCTACTTAGTCTACAAGGCATTCATAAGACCTTTGAAAAAGGTACCGTCAATGAAAATCATGTCCTCAAGGGGCTGGACTTGGCTATCGATCAGGGAGACTTTATCTCTGTCATCGGGGGTAATGGAGCAGGTAAATCAACGCTCATGAACTCTATCGCTGGTGTCCTCAGTGTCGATGAAGGAGACATTCTCCTCGAGGGACAATCCATCAAGAAGCAGTCTGTCGATGAACGGGCTAAGCATATCAGCCGCGTCTTTCAGGATCCTCGGATGGGAACAGCGACCAACCTTAGCATCGAGGAAAATATGGCTGTTGCCTACCGCCGTGGTAAAAAGCGTAGCTTCTTCAAACCCTCTATCACTGAGAGTGAACGGCAGATTTTTACAGAGGCTCTCAAGGATCTGGGATTAGGATTAGAGGAGCGAATGAAGACCGATGCTAACTTTCTCTCAGGGGGGCAACGTCAAGCACTCACCCTTGCCATGGCGACTTTGGTGAGACCTAAGGTTCTGCTGCTGGATGAGCACACGGCGGCTCTGGATCCTAAAACCAGTGATATGGTCATGACCCTGACCCGTAAAATCGTCGAAGAGCATCAACTCACCACCCTCATGATCACCCACAATATGGAGCATGCCATCCAGTACGGCAATCGTCTCGTCATGCTCTATCAAGGGAAGATCGTTGTCGATATTAAAGGGGAAGACAAGAAAAATCTCACTGTCCAAGAACTTCTCGATCTCTTCCATAAAAATAGTGGACAAGTACTCAATGATGATGCACTCATTTTAGGCTAGTTTATAAAAATAAGTCCGAAGACTAATCATCTTCGGACTTATTTATTTTCCTTATGGGACTTGCACTACTCTAACGTCCGTCTGTCCTAGTAAAATCAGGTACTTATCAATTTTTGTGATGGCATAGGATTGCTGGAGCGCTTTCGCGTAAAGCGCCATTTGATCTTGATAGCGATTGACGAGATCTTGGGGGTCTTGGTAGCGATCGGTCTTATAGTCAAAAAGGACAATACGATCTTGGTAAGGAATGAAACCATCAACAATCCCCCGGATGACCGTCTGCTCACCGGACGCTGGATCCGTATACAGCATAGCAAAGGGTGCCTCTCTGACAAGCTTGTCAGCCTGACTGATCAGCTCTCGTCCCAGCGCCTGATCGGTAAAGAAGCTCAGGATCTTTGGCAGATCGATCTTAGCTTTCACACCAGGATCAGCATCGACCTGATCTAAGGCTTGCTCTAGGTCTGAGATACTGAGGTCTTCTCTCAAGGGCAGGCGTTGCATGAGCTCATGGGTCGCTGAGCCTATGGCGGAGGCTGAAATCTTGTCTGCCTTCTCAAAGCTAGGCAGGGCAAAATCTGTCTGGGTCACTCGCTTCTCCATGATATCCAAGCCATCGTCCTCTAAAATGGGCTGGTGGAACTTTTTAATCTGACTAGGTGTCCGGACGGTTGGCAATGTAATGGCTGCTTGATAGCTCTGGTTGAGAGTCTCAACTGCTTCTAGGGCTGCGAGAGCTTGACTGATACGATCGGACTGGCGATTGTCCTCAAGGTCATCAGCCTGAATAGCAAGTGTCTCGCTCACTTCTCCTAGATCTGTCAGCTCGGTTGCACTGATAAAGGTGACATCAAAGGCTAGGTCAGCTTCTGGGAAGTTTTGAGACAGGGCTAAGATCCAATCTTGGAAGCTAGTCCAGCTTTCCCGTCCTGCTGTCGCCAATCGCTCTTGACTACGATTGCCTTTATATTTGTCTGTTAGGCTTGCTTGACTGCCTTTGCCGATCAGATACAGCTTGGTCTCAGCCCTGGTCATGGCTACGTAGAGGAGGCGCATCTCCTCAGAAAGGGCCGCTCGGTGGAGGCGACGCTTATTGATGAGATAGGGGAGCGTATCCATACTGAGTCTGACATGAGGGAGGGCAGCCTGAGGAAAGCGATCAGCCACATCGGCTGTGTATTTGATACCGATACCGGACTGGCGGTCTAGGATTAGACGAGCAGATTCATCAGCCTTGTTAAAGGTCTTGTCCAGATTGAGAATAAAGACATAAGGGAATTCTAGTCCCTTACTCTGGTGGATGGTCATGAGCTGGACGGCATCCTTAGGTAGGGCGACATCAACATCAGCTAGATCATTATCGGTAGCGATCATACGGTCGATCATACGGATAAAACGTGGTAAGCCCTTAAAGCCTGTCTGTTCAAACTGATGCGCCCGAAGGGTAAGAGCGTAGAGATTGGCCTGACGCTGCTGACCATTGATCAGGCTGCCAGCATAGTCATAGTAAAAGCGATCACGATAGATCTGCCAGATCAGATCATGGAGACTGCTGGTCTTTGCCATGGTGCGCCAGTTGTTCAGAAAGGTCTGGAAACTGGTCAGACTCTGGTGGAGCTCAGTTGTTATCAGCTCTGGATGTTGACCAGAGCGCTCTAGGGCTAAGAGCAGCTTATCATAAAAATTTCCATGCTGCTGCTGGAGGGAAATCCTAGTCAGAGCATCTTCGCCAAAATGAAACATGGGAGATTTCATCAGTGCAATCAAGGATTCATCACGAAGGGGATTATTGATAGCTCGTAAGGTATCCATCATAATCATAATCTCTAAAGACTTGAGATAGTGCCCTTGGGTGTCCTCTGTTGCAATAGGAATCCCGTACTTGGCAAAAGCATCCAAGATAATGTCATTTCGGGTCCGTGTCTCGACGAGCAAGGTCATCTCATCAAAGGGTACTCCTTCTTCTTTGTGCAGTCTCAGTATTTCCTTGACGACAATTAATACCTCGCCTGCACTAAGATCAGCTTGATCCCCCTCTTCTAAGTCTGCTTGGCTGTCCTCATTATAGAGCCAGACCTGCATGCGATTGTCTGGCTGGGGCTGACGTTTTTGGGCGTTACCAGCCAGCAATAGATGCGTTTCATCATAGTCGATCTCCCCCATCTCTCGATCCATAAGGCGGGTAAAGACCGCATTAGTAGCCTCTAAAACTTCGATATGACTGCGGAAATTCTCCTTGAGCAAAATCAGAAGGCCCTGAGACTTTTCAGGATCAAAGGTCGCTACCTGATCGAAGGCTTCAAGCTTGCCTCTAAAGATCATAGGATCAGCCTGGCGGAAGCGATAGATCGACTGCTTGATATCACCTACCATGAAGCGATTGTGACCATTGGATAGAAGATCCAGCAGACGCTCTTGCATTTGGTTGTTATCCTGGTATTCATCGACCATGACCTCATGGTATCTAGACGCATAGAGCTGACGGATCTGTGCATCTCCCTCCAAGATCTCAATAGCTAGGTGGGCGATGTCTGTAAATTCAAAAGCACTCTCTTGCTTCTTACGCTCCAAGTATTGCTCAGAGAAGTCCAGTAGGAATTGCTTGAGGACCTCTAAGATCGGTAGAGCCTGAGCTTGGTAGATTTTCAAGAGGGCAACCGTTCTTAGATCTGAGGCTAAGTTTAAGAGAGGCTCTAGATGTTTTTTTCTCTCACTATTATAGGCTGAGGCAAACTCTTTTAGCAGGGGATCCTTGCTAGCACCGATGCGCATGGTCACGTGAGAACTGAGTTCTGATATGGAGTCTAGCTGCTTGTTCAGCTGAGAAAGATCTGCGGTGAGATCAATGCCCTCTAGCAGGTCGACCAGATTATCAACCTTGTCCAGATATTTGTAGGTCTTTTGAAACTCCTGTCTAACCGTCGTGAGATGCTCACGGAAAAACTGGATCGCATCCTCCACGAGACGATTCAGGTCCTGCTCTTTAAAATGCGGGGCTAAAAAGTCTTGAACCTGCTGGTCGAAATCATGATGATAGCTGGACAGCATGGTTTCTTGGAGCCATTTTTGCGGATGAGCCGTCGATTGGCTAAAGCTGTACAAGGCATAGACTGCCTCACGAAAGCCTGAGGAATCTTTGCGGTTGCCAGTAAAGTTGCGTACTGTTTGCTGGAATAATTGAGCATTAGCTCCTTGCATATAGCTGGCAAAGAGATCTTGATAGACCTCTTCTTTGAGGCTTGCCTGCTCACTTGGATCGGTCATGATACGAAATTTAGGCGAGATGCCGAGGACATAGCCATAGGTCGCAACCAGACGCTGGGTGAAGGCATCCATGGTTCCGATATCAGCATTAGGCAGATCATTGAGCTGTTGAGACAGGTGCTGTTTGAGGGCCTGACTCTTGGTTTCAGTAAGCTCTGCTGTCAGCTTTTCTTCTAGGCGTTCTCTTAGTTCACCAGCTGCTTTGACCGTAAAGGTCGAGATGAAAAGCTGATTGATCCCTACACCACGCTTGATCATGTCGATAATGCGCTCGACCATGACAAAGGTCTTTCCTGAACCAGCCGATGCTGATACTAGGATATTGGTGCCATTGCGATAGATGGCATCGATCTGCTCAGGGGTTCTAGGCAGGCGCCCTTGGTCCTTGGCTAGCTTCTCCTCACTGGTCTTTAGGTGGGCGATCTCTTGGTCGCTCAAAAAGGCAGTCATCAGGGACTCAGTCATGGTGGTTGTCTCCTTTCTCGTGAGATAGTTTAGCCATCGTCTCATCACGCTTACCTGTCCATAGATGGCGGGCATAGGACAGGTGGCGATCAGCCTCAAAGCCGGTAATGTTGTTGAGCTGCTCACCTTGGACGCTGCGACCATCTGTGGTATAAGGATTGATGGCAAAGCGACCGGAGAGGATGGTTTTGGCAGCCTCTCGGTAGAGCTGTTTGGTATGATTGAGCAGGGCAGTCATCTCATCTGGGGTGAATTTTTTATCCTTTTGCTTGGTATTGTAATATTTCCCTAAATGATCGGTAGCTGCTGCTTCAAAAATCCCCTGATACTTAAATGATCGATCCCAGATCTCTAGCGTCTCATCAATCTGGTTGATAGCCGACCACTTGAGCTCTGGATCTTGCATATGAAGGTACATAGCACCGAAGACCTCCTGTTGGAAATCAGCTGGCATTTGGTCCTTTAAAGCTAGAATATAGGTCAAAAGCTGGGGCGTTAAGCCATTGTAAAAATCGACTAAGTTAAAGGTCTTATCTCCAGATTTGTAGTCCACAATTCCAATGCTATCTGCAAAACGCAGCTGGTCTACACGGTCAATCTGTCCTTTGATCAAAATGTGGCGCTTATCATCTATGGGTAACTGATAGTGGAAATTAAGCTCCAGCGCCTTGAGATAGTCTGGTGTCTCTTGCCAATCGTGATCTCCTAGATAATGCTTGGCTGTCTTTTTATCTAAGACTTGAACAGCTTCGTTTTTAGCCAAAATCTGACTCATACTACGGGCAATATCCAGCAGAATAGCTTGACTAAAGCGCCCTTCCTGGTCACTAGCATAGAGCTGCTGGTAGACCTCTTCTTGATTGACCTGTTGAATGGCCTCTTCTAAGCCTTGATCAAAATGCTCAGAGTCGCTGGCCTTGGCCATAGCCTTCTCAAAAATCTTGTGGAGGTAAACGCCATGATGTCGGAAGTCTGGATGAATAGACTCCTCCTCCTCAAGTCGTAAGACGTGTCGGAGAAAATAAGCGTACTGGTTATTATAAAAAGTTGTCAAGCTAGAAGCCGAGAGGGACAGGGGCTGGTCCTCTGGATAGAGAACCTCGAGGGCTTGCGGAGAAATCGGCTCAACCTTCAAGCTATTCGTGATACTAGGGATAATCATATCTTTTTCAGCTAGGCGCTTGCGCAGACGACGGACCATGACGGACCAGAAGGTCTGGCTAGCTTTGTCAATATCCTCACCCTGATAGAGCTGATTAGCTTCGATGACTTGAGATAAGAGGGCCTTGTAGGAGCCGAGATCCTCTGGAGTATCTGTGAATCTGATACTCTTTTTAACTTGGGGCTCGATTCCTAAGTTGATCAGATCCTGCAAATAAGGAGAGAATTGGTCTTTTGCTTCCTTAAAGATCTGCGGAGCTGATAATACCAGATGCTCAGTCGCTGCATTTAGCAGGGAGATCATGACAGAATGGTTTTTCTTGACATTGTCCTGGCTGGGCTGCTCTAGTCTCCCCGAGCTGGTCCTTAATTTCTCATTGAGCTCCAGACGCTCCTCATCTGTAATCAGACTTTGCGCACGAGATAGACGAGGGAAATTCCCTGCTGTTAGACCAATAGCATAGACATAGGGAGCTGTATGAGGTTCAATCAGCTCATAGTCCTTGATTGTAACGACATCTACAGTAGCTGGGACTGTGCGATAGTGGCTGGCCTGCATACCTGATTGAAGAATGGCTAGGAAGTCATCTAGTTTCAGGCTGGTCTTTGAAAAAATATTATGGAATTCCTCCAATAGGTCGCTAAAGGTCTTCCAAACCTGGTTCTCTTTTTCAAGCTCAGCCTCTGATTTCCCTTGAGCAAGTTTAGCCATGTTGGCTGGCAGATGAATCTCTTCTAAAAAGGGGATAAACTTATGGCTGAGCAGATTTTTTCCTTGCTGCTGGCGAGTTTTAAAGAGCTGACTAAGCGGTGTGATGATAGCTTGACGCAGGGCATTGAGGTGCTCAAGGTCATACTTATAGAGGGGAGTCCCATCCTCACTTGCACCATACTGGCTGTTAGCACTAAAGGGAGTGCTGAACTGAGCCAAGCCCTTGATGTCAGCATAAGTGATATACTGCTCAAACTTATCGATCTCATAGTCGGAAAAATCCTGATAGAGACCGCTCTTGAGCAAATTGATCAGGTCTTCGGCACGAAAATTATAGCGTTTGAGACGTTCCAAGCTTTCTACAAACAAGACTAAGGGGTGATGGTTCATCGGCTCTGACTGACCTAGATAGTAGGGAATCTCATACTGGTCAAAGACTTTTTCAATCTGGAGTTGGTAGGATTCCACATCTCCTAGCAGTACTAAAATATCCTTATAACGCACCCCTTGATTGAGTTTCTGGCGAATATTTCTAGCTACCTGCTCAATTTCCTCTTTTTGGCTGACAGTATCCCAAATGGTGATGGCAGACTTATCCTCCTTGCTCAGCGATGGCTGCTCAGCTGAAAAATCATATCTGGCTTCCAATGCTTGGGAGAGATGGGCTAGGCTGTCATTTTCGGACTGTCCTAGATAGTGGGCTCTTATCCCAAATTTAGCTTGCAGCCCCAGCAAAAACTCAACATTAGCTTGGTAGAGATTTCCATTTAAAAAATTTGAGCGATAGGCTTTTTGGCTGGCATAGGTCCCAATAATCACCTCAGCACCACGCTCGTGTAGGGCGGTGATCAGGGCTTCTTCTTCTGCTGAAAAGCGACTGAAACCATCGATGACTAGAACTAAGTTGCTCACTTCTCCATCGAGATCCCCTGCCTCTACATGCGTGAGAAATTGGGCTAGTTTGGTCTGCGACTCAAAACCTTCTTGGTTTAAGATCTCATAGAGGGCAGTAAAAATGGCCAAGAGATCTTGATATTTAAGGTCAGAAGATAGCCCTTCTAAGTCCATGATGGTCAGATTTGAGCGCTGCAGTTCCTTGTAAAGATCGACTAGCTGCGCCATAAAGCTGCTGTCCTTTTTGAGACTGCCGTAGATCTTGAGTTGACCATCGTCCAGCTGTGACAGCAGCCGATAAAAAAGCATACTGAGTCCGGTATCAGTGATGGGCTTTTTACTGTCAGTTCGATTGAGGACAAAATAGCGAGCTAGCTGGGCAAAGCGGGTAATGGTGATTGCAAAAGATGCGCCTTCAGGCAGACGAGATAAAACCCTGCGCTCCTTTTCAAAGGATAAGGAGTTGGGCGCAATATAAAAGACACGCTTTCCCGCTAAAGCATAGTCACGCGCCATATCTGCCAACTGATCAGTCAAGCGTTGACGAATATCTGTATAGACAAGTCTCATACAAAGCCTACTTTCTCTTGTATCATTGCTATTATTATAACATAGAAGCCCCAAAGCCTAGTGTAGCTTTGGGGGCTTTCTATATCTATTTTGCTTTGGATCTCCTTATGCCATTTAATCCTCATGCCGTCCTATAATATCTACTGTTGCTTCACCTAAGGTAATTGCTTTAATGGCATCTAAAAAATCATTATAATAAAACCCGTTTTTTAAATGCGTTTTTTGCGACAGTGCTACTACCCTTAGCTTATAGCGATGATCTTTATCCGGTGGTGTTGGGCCAACAAAGCCAGTCTCAATTTCAGAAAAGTCAGCTCCTAAGAGGGGACTTGAAAAGCTATTTTTCCCTTGAACGATCCTTGATTTATGGTCTCGGCTAAAATTTTCTGGAACCCTGTATGTTCTGCCTTGGACACTCACATCTGCTACTAGCCAGTGAATCCAAGGAAAAGAGCAAACTGGAACAGCATCGTAATCAATTAGTGAAAATGCTAAATAGTTACTGCCTTCCGGTATATCTTGGATCTCAAAGGGAAATGAACGTACAGGATTATCTTGACACATATCTGCTGTAGACGCATGTTTACCAAATCTTGGTGGCAAAATATTATCAGAAAATGGTGTGGTTATATACATCACGCTGTCCTCCTTTATCTATTTACCAGTATGGTATAATACTTTCTAGATTTTGACTATTTGGAAAAAATTTATAAATGATTAGGCATTTCATTAGGAGGGCAACAGATGACCTTAGACTGGTATTATACATTCTTAAGCTTAGCAAGACACTTGAACTATCACAAAGCCAGTCAAGAACTCTACCTAACAGAGCCCACTATCCACCAACAAATGAAAAAATTAGAGAAGCATTTACACGTTCGTTTATTTGATACTGTTGGTAAACAACTTGTCCTCACCACTACTGGTCAAGCTTTCATCCCTATAGCTAGTGAATTGATCCAAACCTATGAAAAAGGGCTAACCGATATTCGCCTCAAAGACCAAAACCTCAAGGAGCATATCACAATCGCTGCTTCTCCTTACATTGCTACTTATCTGCTAGCTAAATTTTTACCTACATTTTTCAAAGAAAATCCTGCTATCACCTTATCTGTCACAGTACTGCCTGATAAGATCGCACAAGCGGTCGAAGACGGGCAATTTGATATTGGTCTTGATCGGCAAGCTCCCTATACCACTAGGATTAGATCAGAGAAAATTTGCGAAGGAAAAATTGCCCTATTTTACCCTCAAAAGGCAGCCGACTTATCTGAAATCGAACTCTATCAAAACTACAAGATTCTCTGTGATAATCACCCTGTCTATTGGCAGGGTGTCAAGCAAGATATTTTAGAGCTCGTGCCAGAGGCACGCTTCACAGCTATATCAGATATTGCTGCAACTGAAACCTTGATTGCTATGGCAGAGGGTATCTCCTATATGCCCCTCTACCTAGCTAGAGACTTTAGCTCTGAGATCGCCTATAAAATCCCAGAAGCCATCCCAACCCCAGTCTCCTTTACCTATTTGATGAACCGAAAACAGTCCCAAGCTATTCAAGCCTTCACAGAACAGTTCACAGCCTTTATCGCTGGAGAGCAAAGCAAGATAGGTTTACTGACTTAACGATTAGCATGGCTAGTAGTTATAGGGGAGACATGCTTTTAAGGTAAGCATTATTCTGCTCAAAAACTACCAGAAATAGGTCATTTAACTATGAAGCAGTGAGGCTAAGTTGCCCTTGCTAATAGCTAATAACCGATCTGGTCAATCTAACAACAAAAAGGCAGGGATTCTATCCCTGCCTTATATAACTTCCTGATCATCAATCAGTTTAGTTTTTTCCAGAATTTACGGTAAATCATTGTTTGAAGTAAGGCTAATGCTAGTAAGCTGAGAATGACCAAAATCAAACTGACAGCTAAAGGATTGATGAACTCTGACAATAGAAATGCAAGAAGAACTAGCATAGCACCAATCAGTATATCTCCAAAAATGATTCCAGCCACTAACCACTGGCCAGCTCCACGATTGAAAAGCTGGGTAACATCTTGCCAGTTAAGCACTAACAGTCTATAATCACGGCTGTAATAAATTTGCCCGACCACAAAAGAGGTCAAAAGATAGGCCACAAGGAAACTGAGTGATAAGCCCAGTGATAGACCAGCCAACAAGCCAACCGCAAAAAGGACAAGAGCTGGCAAGCAAAACTGAGCTAGTGCCAAGACTAGATATTTTTGTCTCAGAAAGGACTTGAAATTAATAGGCAGGGCCTTAAGCATTGGATAGTCTTCCTTTTCCAAGGATAGAGCAACCCCTATAAAGCTTGTCGGCGTTGCTGACATCAAGCCTACGATGATCCCAATCAGCCAAACCATACCAAAATATACCAAAGGAATACGATCTAATCCTCCTTTTCCACTAGTCAAGGATGGAACTAATATCAAAAGAGGATAGAGCAAGGGGGACAAGTAGGTCTGGATGATCAAGGTACCATTTTGCAAGGTCGCTACATGATGACGAATCATCAGTTTGGTGAGCGTACTATCCTGATAGGTTTTTTTCTTGCGTCTGGAAGCCTGAGCAGCGCTACTATATATAGTTTCTTGATAGAATCTTGGAACCATTACCTTCACAAGGCAGATCAACAATAATAAGACTATCAAAAGAGGAAGATAGAAATGTAAAAGACTGTTGAGGCCAAACGGTTGCACGACAATATCATAAAAGCCTCTAAAATAGGGTAAGAGAGGGCTGTCACTGACAGCATTTTCCTGATAGTCGCTTGATTTAAAATTTAAAAAGAACCAGACCGCCAGCCAACCGACTGTTGTAATAATCATCAGGAGGCTCGAAAACAACTTGCGGCGAGAACTTCTAACAGCTAGACTCCCTATGAGATGGTTGAGAACCAAAGCAAGGGTAATACAACTAACAAATATGAGCGAAAAATTCAGCAAGGCTAGAATCAGCCCTAGGGGACCTATTATTTCCCAGTAGGCAATGCTGAGCAAAGCCAGTACGGGCACTAAAAACATGCTGCCCATTCCCAATGATGAGATGACCTTAGCCATATAAATTTCTGACTGTTTAATAGGTAGGGGGGCATAAAGGGCCAAATCCCTACTGTCATAGAAAATAGAATACATGGCCGAAAAAACATAGAAAAGGGCCATAATAAAGAAAGAGGCTAGGTATTGGTTAAAAACTCCTGGGTACTTCTGAAAGTTGACTCTGGAAAAATTGAGAAGGAAAATAAGTGTAAAGCCACCGATCAAAAGCAACTGCTGCCTAAGCATCAGCTTATAAGACGTATAGCTCTTATCTGGACGCTTTTCTCGCCTCTTTTTGATCTGTGTCATCGACTGCGGATTAGAATAGAGAATATTGATTTTCGTCAATTCCCATATCGTTGACCAAGACATCATCTACTCCTCCTCTTCCATATGACGACCAGCTATTTCTAGATAAATAGTCTCTAGATCCTTATTTGGATAATTCGCTCTAAGCTCTGCTAGGGTCCCTACAAAGATCAGCTCGCCTTGTTTAAGAATACCGATGCGGTCGCACAGCTGCTCAGCGACTTGGAGTACATGCGTTGAAAAAAGTACTGTTTTACCGCTAGCAGCATGCTTTTTCATCATCTCCTTAAGGTCAAAGGAAGCTTGGGGATCAAGCCCCGTCAGAGGTTCGTCCAAAATCCAAATATCTGGACGAACAACCAGCGCTCCTATAACAATGACCTTCTGACGCATCCCATGTGAAAAGCTGTCGATAATATCATCTTGTTGCTCAGTCAAATCAAATAACTGCGCTAATTCCGCAATCCGATCCTCTATCCGAGCAGGGGTCAAGCCATAGATTTTACCTAAAAAATGCCAATATTCCTTTGCAGAAAGGTTGAGAAAGATATCTGGCGAATCTGGGACATAGGCTATTTTACGCTTGATAGCGTCACGATTTTGCGACAAAAGATCACCATCTACTAATACATCTCCCTGACTGGCTTCAATGATAGAGGTTAAAATACTAATGGTTGTCGTTTTTCCTGCACCATTATGGCCGATCAGTCCAAAAATTTCACCATCTTCTATAGTTACATTCAAATCCTTCAAAGCTTCCTTATCGCCGTATACTTTTGATACATGCTGAAATTCAATCATATCAATCTCCTTTTGCCAAGATACTAACCCCATAAAACTAAATATTAGAGGAGCGTATCAAAACATCCTAAATTTTGGCTGCTTTATATTCCATATTATGGTTTCCATTATAATATATTGTCTATCTCAATCAAGCAAAAAAGAGAGAATGCCAAAGATTCTCTCTAAGATTAATAAGCAAGCGAGAAGCCTAAAATCAAGGCAAGGGGAGACATGGCCTTAATAGTCTTTAAGTTATTTCTTTTCATAATCACTCATCCTACTTTCTACTTAATGCTTATGATTTTTATGCTTGTCTATAAAGAAATATAGGGCACACAATACGATAACAATCCTTATAATTGAAATGACCTGGCCAACTGTTTGCATCATGTTATTTGCTGATTTTTGCATAATATCATCAATTATGCCTAATGCAAAAAATAATATTAGGAGTATAGCGGCTATACGTCGTCTATTCATATCTCGATCCTCACTATTCATTTATAAAATTTTTACAACTATATTTAGTCTGTATGAATTTTCTTCAATCATTTACAACAAACAAGATATTCCAACTTATGATCCATTTAAAACCTATACGGGGTATCGCTAAGATCACTCTGCCCCCTATTCTACAACGATCACGTAGAGGACGCAAGATAGTATCAAAAACACCCCAATCGTTAGATTTTTTGGCTAACTTTTGGAGTGCGGTTCAAATCAGACCTTTCTTTTTATATCCGTTACAGCTGAGTGATCCTATTTACTCAAACACAGCATAATAATCGGCTAGGGTCATGCCTTCTTTTTCGTCTTTATTGAGGTCTTGGATGATCTTGCCCTCCTTCATGACAATGAGGCGGTTACCGTATTTGAGAGCATCCTCCATATGGTGGGTGATCATGAGGCCTGTCAGCTGGTCCTTGGTCATCATCTTATCTGTCAGGGTCATAAGAGCCTGACTGGTCTTGGGATCAAGGGCAGCTGTGTGCTCGTCTAAAAGTAAGAGGTCTGGACGCTTGACAGTAGCCATGAGCAAGCTCAGAGCTTGGCGCTGTCCGCCTGAGAGCGAGCCTGTCGGTGTTTCTAAGTGCTTTTCAAGACCATTACCGATCTGCTCGATTAGGGTTTGAAACTCAGCCTTGTGAGCCTGAATCTTTCGTGGCACTAGACCTCGGCTTTCCCCACGGTACTTGGCAACGAGGAGGTTCTCAGCCACGGTCATACGTGGTGCTGTTCCCATCTTTGGATCCTGGAAGACACGAGCGACATACTTGGCCCGTTTTTGGGCAGGAAGGTGGGTGACGTCCTCTCCCATAATCTCAATACTGCCTTTGCTCAAGGGTAAGGTACCAGCAATAACATTGAAAAGGGTCGATTTCCCAGCTCCATTGCCACCAAGGATGGTCAAGAAATCATGCTCATAGATTGTGAGACTGACATCATCTAAGATGATTTTTTCCTCATCATAGCCGTTATTAATTGCCACAGTGGCATGCTTTAATTCTACTACTTTTGTCATCGTGATAAGCTCACCCCCTTAAAGAACTTTTCCTTGAGTCTTGGCACCATGAGAAAGACTGCCAAGATGACTGCGCTAAAGAGCTTGAGGTAGTTGGTATTGAAGCCCAGTGCCACAACCGCCCAGATCAAAATTTGATAGAAAATGGAGCCAATGACAATGGCTACCATACGCTCTAGCATGGTCAGGTTGCTAAACATGACTTCACCGATGATGATGCTGGCAAGCCCAATGACGATAACACCGATCCCTTTGGAAACATCAGCATAGCCGTCCTGCTGGCTGACTAAGGCACCGGCGAGGGCGATAATACCGTTTGAGACAACCAAGCCCATCAGTTCCATATTGTCCGTATGGATGCCAAAGGAGCGAGCCATCTCACGGTTATCCCCAGTGGCGATATAGGCTTGACCGAGGCGGGTATTGAGGAAAAAGATACTAGCTGCAATCACGAAAACCACTACTAGGACTCCCATGACAAGGAGGTTAAGATTACTGCTAAAAGGGAGAGCATCTTGCAGACGCTTATGATTGAGCAGACCGATATTGGAGCGCTTCATGATCATGAGCATGATCGAATTACAAGAGGTCATGACCAAGATCCCTGCTAACAAGGTCGGAATCTTACCACGTGTATAGAGGAGCCCTGTTGCTAACCCTGCTAGGCACCCAGCCAAAACGGCTGCCAGCGTTGCAAGGAGGGGGTTCACGCCATTGACCATAAGGGTCACAGCGACAGCTCCCCCCAGTGGAAAGCTCCCTTCTGTCGTCATATCTGGGAAATCTAGGATCCTAAACGTCAGATAAATCCCTATTCCCAACACAGCCCATAGCAGGCCTTGAGAAATTACAGCTATCATAATATTATCTCCTGATACTCATTTTATTGATGTTGTTATCTGTCATACCTAGATGGGAACTGCCCTATTTGCAGGCAGCTCCCTATTTTTCCTGGCATCGCTTAACGGCTTTGTATCTTGTTAGAATTGAACACGCCTACGATGCTGGGAAAAAAGAATCGCCTTCCTCAAATCTCAGGTTTTATCAGGCGGCTCCCTATTTTTCTTGGCATCGCTTAACGGCTTTGTATCTTGTTATTTAATCACTACGCCTGATTTTTCTGCTTCTTTAAGTGTTTTATCTGGGACAGTGATGTTGAGCTTTTTAGCCGTTTTGAGGTTGATGGAGGGGCTGCCGGTGTCAATGACTTTGACAGGTAGGTCACCGATTGTTTTCCCCTTTAGGACTTGAGCGGTCATCTTACCAGTCTCGACACCGATATCGTACTGGCTTTGATAGATAGAGCCAAGTCCTCCTTGCTCTAGCATGGTATCAACACTTGGATAAATCGGCAGTTTATGGCTATCTGCGATGGAGACAACCGTTGTAAAAGCACTGGCAATAGTATTATCTTGAGGAATCCAGAGGGCATCGACTTCCTTGGCCATGACATTCATAGTCGTCGTGATTTCATTGGTAGAGGGTACCGCATACTTTTTGATACGATAGCCAGCAGATTTAGCTGTTTGTTCAAATCCCTTGACTTGAGAGACAGAATTATCCTCACCACTGGCATAGAGGACACCGATCGTTTTGACCTCGGGTGTCAAGGTTTTAATCAGATCAACGGTATCTTTGACAGGGATTTGGTTGGACGTCCCTGAGACGTTGCCACCGGGGTGTTTCATATCTGAGACCAACTTGGCACCGAGTGGATCGCTGATACCTGCCATGACGACTGGTGTATCCTTGCTAGCATTGGCTAGACCTTGGGCTGCGGGAGTTGCAATCCCAACGAGGACATCGTTATCATTGTCTGCCAGCTGCTTACTCATGGTAGAGATTTTGGACTGATCGCCTTCTGCATTGAGGTATTGGATCTTGATCTTGTCACCAGAATAGCCCTCTTTTTTTAGCTCATCTACGATCCCTTTATTGATCTGATCCAAAGCATCGTGAGTCACCAGCTGTAGGATACCGACCTTGACAACCTTGTCTTTTTGGCTAGGACGGCCAAGACCGGTCTCGTCATGGACTACCAAGGCTATAGTAAAGAGAATCAAAAGGGTCAGAACACCCCATAAGCGCTTGTTTTTCATAGAAAACCTCCACACATAAATTGCTAACAAGAAAGTATTGGGCTAATCCAGAGTCAGACAATGATAGGTCTTTAATCACTATAAAAGCCCTCACATTCACTTAGGAATGTGAGGGCGTCTAGTCCACGCGGTGCCACCTCAATTAGAAAACTAATCTCAAGTTTTCCATCTCATGATCGTCTAACAACGATCAAGCAGGGTAAGGTCTGCTAAACCTGAAGGACTATGTCTTATCCTCAATCTCTAGCTCACATCTGCGAAGCCAAACAGCCCAATCTTCAGCTGCCCCACTACCTGTTCACAGTTCCCACAGGCTCCCTGAAAGCAAGTACAGCTTACTATTTCTGTTGACATTATTATACACAAATTAAAAGAGGAGTCAACAGGAATTTTGTAAAATTTAAAAATTCAGAATAAATTAAACCTATTCTACCTGAACTTTACAAAGGTAACATTGCAACATCGTGTCAGTTATTTAAGGTATAGAAGCGATAATAATAAGATCTCATGATTTTTGATATGCTATAGTGTATATGTAAGATAACGTATAACAACATAATCTAAATTGTAGCATTTTCGGAACAACAGGTCTATTTGCGGAATAACATTTAGCCTTTTGCGGAACAATAGTGATTATTAATACTATCACCTAAAACTGAATAGCCATATTCTCCACCAATACAACAAGCTGGGATTCTACACCATAGATCCTTTTAAATTATTGCTCAGCTCAATTATGCCTTCACCCGTGGTCATATATGCTCCATACTTAACATCAGTAAAGAGTATTAATAAAGGACTGAAATGTCTATAATACCGTTTCAGTCCTTTTTATTTTTATGAGCTTATTTTTTATCTAAATATTCTTTCAAGCTGGTTGCTGGTCTGCCTAGCACACGCTGGATGTCTGAGCTTATGGCCGCTAGCTCGCCATTGGCAATGGCGGTATAAGTGCTGACCCAGCCATCGTATTCCCAGTCCTGCGCTGGCCAAGCCTTACGAGAGGCATAGGCTTCCTCAATCGTTTCTTCCATGTAGGAGACGGGTTTGTCCAGCTCCTTACCAACTATGGCAGCGATCTCTGCCATGCTCAGACTTTCTGGGCCTGTCATATCCAAGATTTGATTGTGGTAGGCTGCTGGCTCTTTTAAGACCTTAGCTAGGACAGCTACCACGTCCTCACGTACGACTGCTGAGACACGACCTTGCCCAGCAGGCCCTTTGATTTCTCCGTACTCTTGGCAGAGTTCCACGAAAAAGTCCATGTAAAAATTATCCCGAATAAAGGTATAGGTGAAACCTAGGTCTTTGATATAGTCCTCCGTCCAAGCATGGTCACGGGCATAGGTGAAGGTAGCATCTTCACTGGCTTCTAAAAAGCTGGTATAGATGATATGCTTAACGCCAGCATTCTTAGCAGCATCGATCAATCCTTTATGAACCTGAATACGATTTTTGTCCTCTCTGGCTGATACCATAAAGAGGACATCGACACCATCCAGTGCCGCTAGGGTAGCTGGACTTTGATCATAGTAGGCTTCATGGATGGTCATCCCTGCTAACTGCGGTGCCCGCTCGGGTGAGCGAGCTAGCAATCGAGCGGGAATATGGTTATGGGCCAATTCTTGAGCAAGACGGCCACCGAGATAGCCTGTTACACCTGTTATAGCTAGGGTTGTCATACTAATCTTTCTCCTTTATTAATCCTTCTTTTACCAGGTAGTCGTGGGCGACAGCCTTGGCTGACTTGCCCTTGACATCAACCTGATAGTTCATCTCTGTCATCTCTTCAGCTGTGATTTTACCAGAGAGTTTATTGAGGGTCGGCTTTAGCTCAGGGTGTTCTTTTAATAAGCCCTTTCTCAGAAGCGGTGCTCCCTGATAGGGAGGAAAGAGGTGCTTGTCGTCCTCTAAGACTTTTAGCTTATACTGTTTGATCTGGCTGTCGGTTGAATACACATCGATGAGATTCACTTCCTTATGCTTGATCGCCTGATAGCGTAAGCTAGGCTCCATACTCTTGTAATTAAAAGAGAGTTGATAGAGCTTTTCAAGCCCAGGGTAACCGTCACTACGGTCAGTAAATTCTGGTGAAAATCCGGCAGTCAGCTGATTTTGAACCTTGGCTAAATCAGAGATCTGACTGAGGTGTTGCTCCTTGGCAAAGTCCTTGCGGACCGCTAGGGCATAGGTGTTTTGATAGGCCGTCGGCTTGAGGTAATCGAGGCCATCTTGCTGCTTGATTCCATCTCGGGCTTGCTGGTAAACCTGCTTAGCATCGGTCGATGATGAAGGTGGCGATTGCAGCAGACTTGAGGTCACTGTTCCCGTAAATTCAGGATAGATGTCAATATTACCAGATTTCAGCGCCTGATAAAGAAAATCTGTCTTACCAAAATTGGACTTGAGCTCCACAGACATATCTGTATCTTGCTCGATGAGCTCTTGGTACATGTGAATGAGAATATCTGGTTCTGCTCCTAACTTTCCAGCAATGACGATGGTATCCTGCTGGCTCGACATAGGCCAGACGCTAGGGATAAAGGCACCTAGAAAAAGTACAGCTAGGCTGATGAGTACCGTCTTGATCTTGGAGCGCTCCAAGAGCTTGAGACCAATATTGAAAGCAATAGCCAAGAGGGCAGCTGAGATTGCTCCAATCAGAATAAGGGCACTATTGCTGCGGTCAATCCCCAGAGTGATAAAGGTTCCCAGACCTCCTGCACCAATGAGGGCAGCTAGGGTTGCTGTCCCGATGATCATGACAGCAGATGTCCTAATACCAGAGACGATTACTGGCATGGCTAGCGACAGCTCAAAGGTTTTGAGGCGCTCCCATCGGGTCATCCCAAAGGCTGTCCCAGCCTCAATCAAGCTAGGATCGACACCACGAAGTCCTGTAATAGTCGCTTGCAAAATGGGAAAAACGGCATAGAGTACTAGGGCAATGATGGCAGGAAGCGTCCCGATCCCAACCAAGGGAATCAAGAGTCCCAGCAAGGCTAAGGACGGAATAGTCTGTAGAACACCTGTTCCCTGGAGAGCTAGCTCACTGGCCCTATCCTTACGGCAGAGTATCATGCCCAGAGGTAGCGCGATCAAGATAGCAATCAAGAGGGATAAGAGCGATAATTGTAAGTGCTCGATTAGGGCACTCACCCAGTCGCTGTAGCGCTCCTGAAAGGTATTAATGAGTTCGGTCATAGCGGTCACCTCCGAATAAATCTGCTACAAAGTCACTTGCTGGCTGCTCTAAGATCTCCTTAGGCGCACCTATCTGGATGATCTCTCCCTCGTGCAGCACAGCAATACGATCAGCCAATTTCAGTGCCTCATCTGTATCATGGGTGACAAAGACGACGGTTATACCAAGCTCATGATGCAAGTCCTTGGTCAGGTCTTGTAGCTGCTTGCGTGAGATGGCATCCAGGGCAGAGAAGGGTTCATCCATCAAAAGAATATTGGGATCAGCGACTATAGCACGGATGATACCGACTCGCTGCTGCTCACCGCCAGAGAGATCCCTAGGATAGCGGTTGCCATACTCACTAGCTGGCAAGCCAACCTTATCCAGCAGTTCTTGCGCTTTTTCTCGGGCCTTGTCCTTGGGCCACTGCTTCATCTCAGGGATAAGCAGGACATTCTCTAAGACGGTGAGGTTAGGAAAGAGGGCAATCTGCTGGAGGACATAACCCATAGACAGGCGCATCTCCCTGAGATCCAGTTTATCCTGCGCTTGCCCATCAATCGCAATCTGACCGGCAGTTGGCTCAATCAGACGATTGATCATCTTAAGCAAGGTCGTCTTACCAGAGCCAGACGGGCCGACCAAGACTAAGAACTCTCCCTTTTCAACCTCAAAGCTCTGCTCTCTTAGCACGGTCTTATCACCGAAGGTCTTGGTGACTTTATCAAATCTAATCATAAGTTCTCCAATTCTTTATAGAGGGATTGACTGTACTTGGCAGTCAGTCTGGATAAGCTGGCTTGCTCTTCCTGCGTTAGGCTTGCCATAGCCCGCTTTTCTGCTGCATCTAAGGGGTCGATAATCCCTGCAGCATAAGAGAGACCTTGATCGCTTAGCAAGACCAGCTTGTGGCGCTTGTCTTCTGTGTTTTCAGCAAGTATGACATAGCCCTTTTCTCGCCAGTTTTTAATCAGGGCATGTACCACTTGCTTGGTCGACTGGGTACGATCAGCCAAAAAACGTTGGGTCAGACCTGTCGGTACTCGGTAGAGCCAGAGAAGAATGAGGAGGGCCTTGCCATTGAGGCCATGCTTTCTAGCATAGTTCTCATTAATGGACATGAGCTCATCAAAGGCACGGTTGAACTGTTTAGTGGCCTGCATAACTCTCATCCTCCACTTTTACAATGACCTTGCCATAAGTTTGGGGATTATCCAAATAGCGGTGGGCG
Source organism: Streptococcus sp. ALY_211 (assembly GCF_058314555.1). Classification (NCBI taxonomy): domain Bacteria; kingdom Bacillati; phylum Bacillota; class Bacilli; order Lactobacillales; family Streptococcaceae; genus Streptococcus; species Streptococcus sp. ALY_211. The sequence continues at coordinate 47,169 of NZ_JBZFUN010000008.1, forward strand.
TCTTGGATTTGCTCTAGACTAAAAATGGCTTGTGGAGCTACTGCTACCTGGTATCGCTCAATGAAGTCAAAGAGCTCCTGCCACTCTCTCTCAGAGACATTGCCTGAGTAGAAGGTTGTCAAATAAGCATTTTGGCGTAGATCATAGGTCGGATCAAAATTTTCCAGAAACCACTGACCTCCCAGCAGACCAGTACTTGCAATGATCCCTTGAGGACGGATATGAGATAGGCTATCTTTGATCGTTTTTGGACCGACAAGCTCAAGAATTTTATCAAAACGCTCATTAGTCTCCAGTGTCCCCTCCTGATCCAAAATAGTCTGATCAAATCCTTCATGCCTAAGTTGGTCTGACTGAGTTAGACGACGGATAGAGCCGTAGAGCTGGATATGTGGATAGGCTGCTTTTGCCAGTCTAGCAAAGGCTAGGCCAACACCTGACGATGCCGCACGAACCAGTACTCTTTCACCATCCTTGATTTGAAGCTGCTTGAGTGATCCGTAGGCTGTATAGTAAGTCTCTGGAACTGCCGCAAACTCTTCCCAGGATAAGTTAGTGCTGACTGGAAAAATCTGATGGTTGGGAACTAGGACATACTGGGCATAAGATCCATCAAAAGCACGTCCCATCTCTCCCATCGTTGAGAGCACTGTTTGTCCGATTGGTAGTCTTGATTGATCTGTCGTCTCATGGATAACTCCTACGCACTCAATGCCTAAAATTCTCGGGAAGCTCACACTTGGGGAGTGACCCTGACGTGTAAAAATCTCAGAACGATTAATGCCAAACCCCTTGACCTTAATCAAAGACCAGCCTTGCTTGATCTCGGGCTTGGGCAAATCTATCAGTTCTAGAACCTCTGGCCCTCCTGGCTTCCTAACTTGAACAGCTTTCATCAGCTCACCTCTTTCTGGCTAACTATTTTTAGATTAGTTTATACTAGCAGATCTAATTAGTCAAATATTTTGACTAATTGACCTAAAATAACCACCAGTTCACACTGATGGTTTAGACGTTATATAACTTTGGCTTATCACCTGCTATGGCTGGTAGATCCTATTATTTAAGATTAATAATGACACCCGCCACCATATTGATCAGGGAGGCTATGATCCCTATACTGCTTAAAATGATAGGCAATTTATAGTTATTGTTGGGTTCATTGCTATTTTTACTCGCACCAATAGCTAGTCCAATAACACCTAGTATAAGCCCTAAAATAGGTGGAAAAATAGCAAAAAATAGTGATAGGATTCCTATTAAGTCTTGTTAAAATTATTTTTTTGTGAATAAGTATTGTAGTATTATAAGAGCATATTTACCATATCTTAACAACATATACAAAGTAAAAACTATCCCAATAAGGGAAATAAAAAATTTCACCCTCTCATCTGTTATTATTTTGCGTAGAATAGATATAGTAAGTATTGTACCTGCATATAAACCACAAATCACGATAGTGGTATTACTGGGATTTTTCATAACAACTCCTTTAAATCAATCGTATACATTTGCGTAGCAGCCCATTGAATCTAAAGCCACCCTATTCATAAGAATTCTTCCTAAATGACGTTTCATCTTGTGATAGTTTCGTAATAAATCTTCATCCTATTTTACAGCGTGGCCGCGACTTGAAAAACTTTATGAAAATTTACGCTCTTATTCTAATGCTTATATTTTTCTTAAACAAGACATTTTTGTCTCATTTGTTTATATTTTTCTATCACACCTCAATTTCGATATGGCTCCTGGCGTCGCTGTGTTTGGTGATGAGGAGCTTTTGTTGGATGGTATTTTTCATTTCCTTGACATGGCTGATGACGCCGACCATACGATTTTGACCGATTTGCTCCAGTACTGCAATCGCTTTATCCAGCGTTTCTTCATCCAGTGAACCAAAGCCTTCGTCAATAAAGAGCGCTTCTATCAAAGCACCATTGCTGGCATTTTGTACCACTTCTGACAGGGATAGGGCGATGGCTAGAGAGGCGATGAAGGTCTCCCCACCAGATAGGGAGTTGGCAGGGATCTCCTTATTGGTCAGGCGGTTGTAGATATTGATGTCAAGACCAGACTGACTGTTACCAATCTGACGGTCAGAGAGGACAAACTCAAATTGCTGATCACTGAGGAGACCAATGTAGTGGGCATTGGCATAGTCTAGTATCTCCTCTAAGTGCTCTTGGATGATATAGGTCTCTAGCTTGAGACGCTGCTGGCCCTTCTCACCCCCGCTGATGATATTTTTAAGGCTGGTCAGCTGATTGAACTGCTCTTGTTTTTGATCCGTCTTTGCCATGAGGCCTTCTATAGCAGTGAGCAGGTCATGGAGCTGTTCTTGCTGCCGTCTGGCATTAGTCAAGTCTTCTAGGGACTGATGGAGCTGGGCTTGGGCTTGCTCAAGGGCTTCTTGGTAGTCGGTCAGGTCCGGTCTTTCTTTATCAGCCAACTGGACTTGAAGCTGGTCGATATTAGATTTGAGGAGCTGGGCTTTTTCTTGATAGGCTGTTAGCCAGTGATTGAGCTGGTCTAGCTGCCCTTGTTGAATAGCCTGGAGCCATTGATTCAGCGTCTCACGGTCAGCTGTTTGGGCTTGGGGCTGTGAAAGCGCCTGATCAATCTGATCCGTCAAGCTCTTGAGGGAGTCTGTCTCAGTCTGTTGATACTCCTGCTGACTAGCCAAACGCCCCTGCAGGGCTGATAGCTCCTCCTTGCCTTGACTAAGGGCTGTTTGCTTGCTGTCTAGTTGTTGACGAAAGGCTTGATAATCAGCCTGGATGGTCTTGATTTCCTGATCATAAACATCAGGGGCTTTAAGCTCAGGGTAGGTCTCGGTCAGCGTCTGGATGGCAGTTGCTGCCAGTTCAACTTGACCGTGAATGCCTGATAATTCCAAACTGATGGTTTGCTTATCGCTTGAGAGGTCTTGGAGTTTTTTCGTGAGCGTGCTCTGTTCTTTATTTTGCTGTTCCTGCTGGGTCAGCAGGGCTTGGTAGGCCTTGGAGAGCATCTCTAGCAAGGCTTGACCTGCTTCTTTGCTGTAGATGTCTGGTGAAGTCCAGTCGATCTGATTGGCAGAGAGATAGTCCTCTAGGTCTTGCTGGGCTTGATGAAGGGCTGATAGGACTTGCTTCTGCTGCTTTTGATTCTTGGTCAGAGACGCTTGGATTTGCTCCAGCTGTATTTCTTGGGCCTGCAGGCGCTGGGTCACTTGCTGATAAGATTGCTCAAGAGCCTGCACTTCTGCCATAAGGGTCAGGAGATGGCTAGTGTCTGTAGGAGTGTGGACAGCTGGATGGTCCAAGGCTCCACAGACAGGACAGGGCTGACCTTCAGCCAACTGACTCTGCAGCTGGGCAATCATCAGCTGGGTCTGATCTTTGCGCTTTTCTGTCAGGCTGATGCTCAACTGATCTCGCTCCTTAGTCAAAGTGCTGATGGTCGTTTCGAGATTATCTCGTTGCTGAGTTAGGGACTGGGCTTCTTCTTGTAATTGCACCTGCTGATCTAGTCTAGGATTTAGCTGCTGAGCTTGGTGCTTAGTAACCCAGTCCACGTGCTCTCTGGCCAGCTCAAGACTTTCAGGCTGGATCTGATTGGCTTCTTGCTTTTGCTGCTCGACAAGGAGAGCCTCCTCATGCTTTGAGAGCAGATTGAGACGTTCTCGGACTTCTTTTTCTTGCTTTTTGAGATCATCTAGGAGCGCTTTTTGATTGGCTAGCTCTCTGGCATTGATGAGGGCTTGATGAAGGGTGTTAAGGGAGTCTTGAGCTGCTTCTTTGCTCTCTTTTTGCTCGTTTAGCTGAGCTAGGTCCTGCTCCAGCGGTAGCAAAGCCGCTTCTTTTTGCTGGATCTGGTGGTTAAGGCAGGTGATATCCTGGGCTAAGTTTGTCAGGCTTCGTTTTTTTTGAGTTTCTGCTTGAAGGAGGTCTGCCAGGCCAGCTGCAAAATCTAGCTGGGCTTTGTAGGAGCGATGAGACTGATAGAGATCCTCTTGATCGATAATATCTGTTTGGTATTGAACCTGTTTTTGCGCCAATTCGTCAAATTTATTCGATAAGGTTTGGGCGCTAGTCAGGTGGTCTTGGGCTTGTTGGACCAACTGGGCTTGGACTTGCTGATGGTCTTGGCTGCTTTTTAATCGCTCAGAGGCTAGCTTGAGGTAGTCTTGGGCTAAACGCCAGCGCTCTTGAGGTGACTGTCCTTCAAAACTGGAGCGCTCCTCTTGGCTCCAAATCTGACTCTTGTAAAGGCTGTCCAGTTGATCTGTCAGCTGACCTTGCTCTTGATTGGCTTTAGACCAGGTTTGATTGAGAGCTTTTTCAAAGCGCTCAAAAATCTGAGTACCAAAGATCTGTCTGAGCATGGGAATCTTATCATTGGTCGGTGCCTTGAGAAACTTGCTGAACTGATACTGGGGGAGCAGGATAATCTGCTTGAACTGATCACCATTGAGCTGGAGGAGGTCTTCTACTGCTTGGGTTGTCGGTTTTGATTTCGTGGCCAACTTGTCTAGCTCTAGACCATCGACATCATCTACAACTGTTAAACTAGCTTCCTTGGTCCCAATCCCTGGTCCCCTATCCATCCCTTTACGGGGCTTGAGGTCCAGTTCACGCTCTACACGGTAGGTATTGTTGTGGTGCTCAAAGTAGAAGACCACGCGCGTCCTAGAATCCTTAAGACTAGCGAAGGTCGAGCGCAGCTCACTGACATCACGCTCACCCGATGTGGTATTAAAAAGAGCGTAGGTCATGGCATCGAAGATACTCGATTTTCCAGCACCAGTCCGACCACTGATCAAAAAAAGGGAGCTGTCATCAAAAGCCCTAAAATCGACTACTTCCTTACGAAAGGGGCCAAAATTGGTCATTTCTATTTTAAGGGGTCTCATCTTAATCCTCCTTCAAGCTAGCAAAGATTTCGGTGACCACTTGTTCTTGATAGGCAGACAGGGACTGACCACCTGTCATATCCTTATAAAACTGAGCCAGCATGTCCTCATCAGAAGGTCGCTTGCCCAGTCCTCTAGGATCTATCTTGCTTCTGGTCAAGCGCTGATGCGGCTTGGTCTCTACGATCCGTAAGTCAACAATCTCCCTGCCATAGATCTCCTCAAGTTGGGCACGGATGTTGACACCTTCTAAGGCTTTTCTATCCTCGACTTGGATCTCAAATGCAAAGCGAGCTTGGTGGCAGGGGTAGGCTTGATAGAAGCTCTTATCTGTGAGCTGCTCGAAACTGCCTTCAAGAACATAAAATTCCTTGTAGGGTTTCAGTGGATAAAAGGTCTTGGTCACTTGGTGCCCCTCAATATCAAGGAGATAAACTCCCTTGATATCTTGACGCTTAGCCTCATCTCTATTAAAGATCAAAGGACTGCCACTGTAAACGACAGTCTCACTAGGACTGGCAAGGCGGGTATGAATATGCCCCAGAGCGACATAGTCAAAATCATGAAATAGGTCACTCGTCAGCGTCGCAAGTCCGCCAACAGTTCTCGTCGTCTCAGAGAGCATCTGCTGGCGTAAGGCTTCTTGATCCTCGTCGCTTTCACCTTTTGCCACTGCAAAATGACTGACCAGGACATGGGCCTTGTCAGGATCAAAGTGTGACTTCATATCCTCGATCACTCGCTTCACCGCCTGATCAATCTCTCTAATCTCAGCATCTTGATAGTAGAGTCTTGCATCGATCGGATCTATAAAAGGAAGCAGAAAGATCTGGGCTTCCGGTGTTTCTACAGGTATAAAGGCATCTTGGAGCTGGGAGACCAGGTGAAATCCCTGACGCTTAAAGAAACTCTGACCAAAGGTCATACGCTTAGCACTGTCATGATTTCCTGTGATAGCATAGACAGGAATACCTAAGTCAAAGAGCAGATGATTGATGGTCTCGTCAAAGAGCTTGACCGCTTCAACAGGTGGAAGACCACGATCATAGAGATCTCCTGCAATGATAATCCCATCTACTTCTTGGTGCTTGGCTAAGACCATCATCTCAGCTAGGATATGGGCTTGATCCTGGATCAGACTACTACCATTTTGATTGAGCTGACGGCCTATGTGCCAATCAGCGGTGTGTAATAATTTCATAAGGCTCCTCATTTGGTGACTTTTATTATAGTATAGCACGATTTTGTTAGTTTGTAACTTAACCAACTGCTATAATCCGCTGACTTTTCATTCATCATTCCCCACTTATCGTCTTATAGTGTGATATAATAAGGATCGCCAATCAACTGTGGGGAGCTGGGACAACCAAATCACAATCGTGTTTTAACAGGATTGACTGATTGGATCTCTCTCTCGATTAGAAAGGGGATATCATGTCATTCGATGGCTTTTTCCTACACCATTTGACTCAAGAGCTCCGTGATCAGGTGCTTTATGGCCGCATTCAAAAGGTCAACCAACCTTTTGAACACGAGCTTGTCTTGACCATTCGTAATAACCGGCAGAGCTACAAGCTGTTGCTATCTGCCCACCCTGTCTTTGGTCGCATTCAGGTGACACAAGCAAACTTTGTCAATCCGCAAAACCCTAATACCTATACCATGATCATGCGAAAGTATCTACAAGGAGCTGTTATTGAAGACATTCAGCAGGTTGAAAATGACCGCATTCTGGAGATGACCATCTCTAATAAAAATGAAATAGGAGATCATATCAAGGTTGCCCTCATCATTGAAATCATGGGGAAACATAGCAATATCATCTTGATCGATAAGAATGAATCACGGATTATCGAATCGATCAAGCATGTCGGTTTTTCACAAAATAGCTATCGGACTATCCTCCCTGGCTCCACTTATGTCAGTCCACCTAAGACTCAGGCTCAGGATCCCTTTACCATCGCTGATGAGAAACTCTTTGAGATCTTACAGACTCAAGAGCTTGAGGTAAAGACTTTTCAAGGGCTCTTTCAAGGGTTAGGGCGTGATACGGCTCAAGAATTGCTCAAGCAACTGGGTGATGAACGGTTTAAAAATTTTCGGCATTTCTTTGCCCAGAAGGCAGCACCCAGCTTGACTCAAAAGAGCTTTTCAGCCGTCGGTTTTTCAGACAGTCACCAGAGTTTTGCTAGTTTGTCTGAACTTCTCGATCACTATTTCCAAGACAAGGCAGAGCGCGATAGGGTAGCTCAGCAAGCCAGTGACTTGATCCACCGTGTGCAAAATGAACTGGAAAAAAATAAAAAAAAGCTGCTTAAGCAAGAAAAGGAATTGGCGGCTACTGAAAAGGCGGAAGATTTTCGGCAGAAAGGTGAACTCCTCACGACCTATCTCAGCATGGTGCCAAATAACCAGCCCAGTGTCACGCTAGATAACTACTACACTGGTGATCCACTGACTATCAGCTTGGATGTCAGTCTAACGCCTAGCCAGAATGCACAGCGCTACTTTAAGAAATATCAAAAATTAAAAGAGGCAGTCAAACATCTCAATGGCCTGATTGAAGACACCAAGCAAACTATTGCCTACTTTGAAAGTGTTGAGCTGGCTCTGTCTCAGGCTTCATTAGATGAAGTAGCAGAGATCCGTGAAGAGCTGGTCGAAACTGGCTTTATGAGACGCCGTTCAACCGATAAGCGACAAAAGCGTAAAAAACCCGAGCAATATCTGGCTAGCGATGGTAAGACGATTATCATGGTTGGGCGCAATAATCTACAAAATGAAGAACTCACCTTTAAACTGGCTAAAAAGGGGGAGCTCTGGTTCCATGCCAAAGATATTCCTGGTAGTCATGTGATTATCAAGGATAATCTTGACCCAAGTGATGAGGTTAAGACAGATGCTGCCGAACTAGCTGCCTACTACTCCAAGGCTCGTCTGTCTAACCTGGTACAGGTCGATATGATCGATAATAAAAAACTTCATAAACCAACAGGTGCTAAACCTGGTTTTGTTACCTATACCGGTCAAAAGACCCTTCGGGTTACGCCAGATGAAGCTAAAATTCTAGCTATGAAAATCACATCGTAGTCTCTATAGTATCAAGCACAAAAAAGTCTAGGATCATCAGAGGACCTAGACTTTTATTAATAGCCTTGCTATCTTAATTGGAAGAACCCGTCATAGGATAGGCAAAAATGTGATAATACGACCCTATATTGATGACTAGCTAGAGTCCTTTATCCAGGGTTGCTAGTGTTGTTTTATGGCTAGAAGATTGCCGATCTGTCTTGCTGTCAGATAAAGGTTGGTTTTGGCTTGGCTCAGAGTTTCTTCTAGACTGGCTAATCGTGGAATACTTGCAAAAGCTGCCTGGATACCAGCTGTGGGAAAGGCAGGTAAATCCTCAGATAAACTGCCACAAATGGCTATGACAGGCACTTGACTAGGCGTCCGTCTAGCAATACCCACCGGTGCTTTTCCTCCCTCCAGCGATTGTCGATCCATGCGTCCTTCACCTACTATTACTAGATCATAGGCTTCAATGCGATGATCGAAACTGACCAAATCCAAGATGGTATCAATACCAGAGACCAGCCGGCCCTGGGCAAAAGCTACTAAGCCTGCAGCCATAGCTCCACCAGCCCCTGCACCCGGAAGCTCCAGCAGAGTGGGATCCACTAATTGGTAAAAAGCGTGCATATCTTGATCTGCTGCTGCTAACTTTTGATCTGGGAGACCTTTTTGCTTGGCAAAGACATAGGTTGCTCCCTTGGGTCCACATAAGGGATTAGTGACATCTGTTAGAACTGTGACAGAGATGGTCTTTAATCGTTCAGGTACATCGGCATCGCAAACACGTGCGACCTTGCCAAGATTGATCCCCAAAGGTTCTAGCTCCCGTCCTTTTTTATCATAGAAACGATAGCCTAGTCCAGCTGCCATGCCGATCCCTCCATCTTGACTGGCAGAACCACCAACACCTATGAAGAAATCTTTGACGCCTTGCTCAGCTAGTCTGGCTATCAGCTCTCCTAGCCCAACTGTACTGATTTCTAAAGGATCTCTCTGTTCTTGGGGAATCTTAGCGAGACCAACTAACTCCGCCATCTCAACGACAGCTTGCCGATCCTTTTGGGCATAGCGAAGACTGACTGCTTGTCCAAAAGGACCTGTTACGCTCATCTCTTGGTAGCTCATTTTTAAGCTAGCTACTAGGGCTGCAACAGTCCCCTCACCACCGTCACCGATAGGTAATTGATCGATTTGACAGTCGAGACGACTATCGTTTAAACCCTGAGCCATGCTAGCTGCAACCTCTTTAGCTGACAAGCTTTCCTTGAAAGAATCCGGTGCCACTAAAATCTTCATAACCAACCCTCCTTCTTAGTCTTATTTTCATTATACCGCAATTAGACTGTCCATCTATCTGATCAAGCTATATTTCTAGTAAAAAAGTCTGGGCTAGTACCCAAACTTTTATCGTTTTAAATTCACTAGATTTGTGCTGCGTCTGTCTTTATTTTTTAGCAGATAAGTACTGCTGTATTTGCTTGGTCAAGCCCTGAGCCGTTGCATCATCGTAGGTTTCTACGCTATTGTTACCTGTATTGGCTAAGTAGACCACATCATAAAAGGTTGTATCAAGCTGAGTCGCCTTTTCCTTAGGCGCAAAGAGTGAGGTTCCTAAGAAATAGTTTGGGGCACTGATATCAAGGTAGTCCAGAAGTCCCGGTGCCATTCCCAAGCTATTGCGGCCACCGACATCAATAGTTTGAGCTTGAACACCCTTATGGTAGATAAAGAGAGGAATCTTATCGAGATCAGGATTTGCTCTAGAGTGATCGGCATAGGTCTTTTTGAAGGCAGAGTCGGCGAAGGTCGAGTGATCGGTCGTAAAGACAATGATCGTATCCTTGGCCATATCGCTCTTTTCAAAGCGACTCATAAACTCACCAAAATGCGCATCTGCATTATAGAATTTATTGATCATAGCATCATTGCTATTCTTATAAACCTTATCCGTCGTATCTAAGGACATATGGGTCCCAAAGGTATAGATACTGGTGAAGAAGGGTTTGCCAGTCGCATGCTCTTTTTTGATGGTCTTATAGAGGTAATCATAGGCTTGACCATCTGTCATGGTGTGATCAGATCCTTCATAGCTGGCACTTGGCTTACCGAGGACTTGGTCAAACTTCATGTTGGTCAGGTATTTGGTAAACTCTTTATTGGACGGCTCTGTATTAATCATCGACGTCTGATAGCCTTGGTCCTTCAGGATGCTTTGTAGGGAAATTAGCGCATTGCTATCTCCGATATCCTGATTGTAGCCAGAATAAAGTTGCCCAACGATCCCGCTGTAAGTGGCAAAGGTGTGGTTATAATAGTTTGAAAAGCTGAGTGATTTGTCCTGATACTTTTTAACATTAGGCATGATCTGTCTTGAATCATCGACAATGTTTTGCGACAGTCCTTCTGTAAAAATGACAACGACATTGGGTTGTTTGGTCAAGGTGCTAGGTTTGTCGATATAATTAGGAATATCTTTTTTGTAAAAAAGTTTCTTATCAACAGCTACTTCCTTACTAGTTTCATAGTAGTCCTTGGCTTGGCTGATGAGACTGACATAGGCAAAGCTAGGCGAATAGGCTCCTGAAATCAGCATAGTCAGTCCCAGCTCGAGCATCAGGACGACTGATAAAAGGCCGGCATTGCTGACTCTTTTAAAGCGTATCGGTGCAATCGGTAGGAAGGTGAAAATCAGCAGGGGCACTATCCCGATAGCATAGCTTACAAAATTTCCCCTGAGTGCATCCAGACTGCCTAAGTTTAGGATCATAACCAAGGTTAGAAAGTTACCTCCAAAAAACAGGACCAAGACTTGGATATTGTAAAAAAGGAGGGCAATGCTGTTGAAGATACGACCCGTATTTATCTTGGTTGAAACCAAGTAATTAGAAATCAAGGCAATAGCCGCTAATTCTAAAAGACCAACGATGACAATAAATTTATTTTTCATTGAAACATACGTCAGCAGGGTAATCATAATTGAGAAGGCATATTTCAATAATGTCAGCGTATAGGGATATTTCCCCAAAAACGATTTTATACGTGTCATGATAAGTTCCTTCTACTTTCTTTTAACTTTGCGCGTGACCCGTCTTAGAATGTATTTCCAAGAATTGATAAAGGACACTCTCATATATTTGAAGGCCCCCTTGATACCTCCAAAATAGGTAAAATCAATGTAAGAATATGGGCTAAACTGCTCTAAGCGACGTCGGTTCAAGATACGGTTGTCCAAGAAGGGAGGAACTGGCCAAGGATTTTGCGAAATCCTAAAGTCGTAGCCTTGAGCCCAAGCGATATAAACCAACATACGTTCAATCGCATGAAGAATGGTTCCTTGAGGCAGAGGTTCTCCTGGCACATCCTTATCTGTTAGACCAACGTCAAATAAGGGCTTAAGGGCATCATATTTAAACCAGGCATAGGTTCCGTAACTCATCACGTAGGTATCAGCCTCATAAAAATTGGGGTCTTTAGGAACATCAAGCTTGTCCCAAAGATCTTCCATATATTTGGTCAAGCCAAGTTCATGCCATGGATCCATGCGGACAAATCTGAAATAAGTCGGAACATCTGCAATGACGATACCAAGATCTGGCTGGGCTTCAAAATTGCTGAGAATTTTATGGGCTGGCTTGACTAACATCTCAATCAGTTCACGTCGCCAGCTTTCACCGGCCCAAAACTCTGCTTCTTTTGATTTTTTGGTATGGAAATGCCCAATGTAATCATAAGCGGACAGCTGCTCTTTGAGCTTCAGCATGGGCAGGACATCACGACCGATATTGCCTGTCACAAAAACTTGAGCCTCTAGGTCAAAATCTTTTAAGGCTTGCTGGATCTCTGGACGCTTGGAGTCCTTGTCTGTCGTGATAAAGAGATCAAACTTAAAGGGATAGTCTACAAAGATCTGGAAAAAATCAGGTAGAAGATCAATATAGTAGGCATGCAGATGGATAGCAACCGTCTTGGATAAGTGAGATAAATCCTGCTCTTGATCGGCTAGATACTTAAAGGGCAGGAGGTAATTTTGAGTGGAGGAATAAATTTTGGACAGATGCTCGATGATCAGCTCAATAGGGTAGTCAGTTGTCTCTGCAATTTCTTTAATAATAAAAGCCGAGGTGTCTTGGTTGCCTTGAAGGGGTTTGATCTTGACAAAGGGGATCTTGCGACGCAAGATTTCAGCGATATTATAATAGGTAAAATCTGGATGGAGCATGAGTCCTGTCTCAGCTGTTACCGTATCAAAAACAACACCATACTTAAATCCTGCTTTTTGAAGGCTGGTTGTAACTTGGGTTTCGTAGTTATCAATGACTTCTTGAACATCTGAGAAACTTTGAATCCCCTGCCAGAATTCCTGAAAAGCACTGGACGCCAAAACTGGCTTTTTAAAGCTCAAATAGTAGCTCTGAAGATGCTCTGGTAGGCCACGGTAAGGGCGATGGTTGGTCAAGCCCCAAAAGTCTACTTCTGCATCTTCCTCAAACTTTTCATAGATAGGGGCCATATCCCAGATAGGGCCAAAGCAGGTATCATTCATCAGGGTAATGGAATCATACATGTTAAGAGATTCCCATCCTACTGCAGCCATGCCGTCCTTCCAGGCTGCAAAATCAAAGCCCTTGTTTTCACGCTGGATAAACTGGTCTAAAAGCCCTTTTTCTTTGAGGAAGCTGAGATTTTCTGAGTCTAATTGACTATTTGAAATGACTACCACCTTGTCAAAAAGGGGATTCATTTTTTCCAGTTGATAGATCACATGGGAACTCAACTGATCGTATTTATTAAAGTGAACATATAAAAGCAGGCGCTTCATTATTAGTTTCTCCTAAAGGCATTGATTAATTTCGTTGTCAGTCGCCAGCGGTGTGACTGGGTTACAGCCTGATAGCGTTGGTTTAGGTCAGCTATCTTATCCACCAGATGGGCTGCTATGTCATCTTGGTCTTGCGAGCTATCTTGCTTGTAATGCTGATAGGTCAGCTCAAAGGAAGCTGAGGATTTTTCTGTCAAATCATAGATAATCTGGGGATCTGGCTGTAAAAAATAAAATTCTCCATCAATTATCTGACCATTGGTCCAAGCTGGTAGAACCGCCTCCTGTGAAGCAGTATTGATCAATTTAACAAACTGATAAAAACTTGGTAATTCAGAGAGATCGACACGAATCCCTGTCACATCACTATCTAGCTCCAACTGGATACGATCGGACAGCTGAAAGGAAAACTCCACCTTGTCCTCTTCACTGAAGGATAAGGGAGTCTGTCGGCTAAAGTAGATACTGACCATCTGATCGTCCCATTTAGAAGCATTGACCAGGGCTAGATTCTTTTCAAAAGCAGTATGTTCAGGCAGGAGATAGGCAAGTACTTGCTTAAAATCACTATCTGGATATTTTTCTAGATAGTCCAGTTGTGTTTGCAGCAAGCGATCAAAGCGATGGGCTATTTTTTTGGCATTCTTGGTCCTTGAGTCAGATTCTGCATCCATTCGATAGACCGTCGTAGCTTCATCCAAAAAGGCCAAATTGGTCCGCTTAAAGAGTTCTAGCTGAATGTTGAAGGTGTCATCGATGGCTTCAGTATCGATCGTCTGATTAACCTCCAACATCAAAGAAGTCTCAACCAGCCAGGTCGATGCCATGGTCATGCCTTTCAGTGCTAAAAGTTTCTCATAGGAATCCATGAAGGGAATAACACGATTGGCTAAGACATGCTCATGAATCAGTCTTCCATCTGCTTCGACCATATTAAAATCAGTATTGGACCAAGAAGAGTCTGATCGGCTTTCTAAAAGAGCTACCTGTTTTTGTAATTTCTTAGGATCAATCCAGTAGTCGTCGCCATCACATCTGGCAATATAATCACCTCTGGCTTCCTGACAAATTTCAATCCAAGTCTTGGTGATACCTAGGTTGGTCTGGTGATAAAAGGGGCGAATGATGTCTGGATACTTCTCGGCATACTGCGCTATGATACGAGGCGACTGATCACTTGAGCAGTCATCAACCAGAATAATCTCAAAAGGGAAATCAGTTTCTTGGGCTAAAAAACTATCGATAGCGTCGCTGAGCCATTCCCCCTTATTATAATTGGTACAAATAACAGAAACTTTCATAGCCTTCTTTCATCCGATCTTTTCTCATCTTTTACTTAAAAGTCCAGCGACCATTTCTTTGGTAGAGTCCTGTTGCCGAATCCAATCCTGAGCGGTCCTCAGCCTTTAAGTCATCACGGTGGAGGGCAATCACTGGTGTACGACTAGAATCAGCATAGGCTAGCATTTGACCATCACGATCACGCACGGTCACTTCTAATTTTAGCTTGATATCATTTAGGTGAGCCAGATCACACTCATAGATCACGCGCTTAGGACCACTCCCCGATGTCTGATGATCCATTGAATTATCATTGTAAACCCATATGTTGCGATCCACATCTGTTAAGGATAGCGCAATATAGGTCGGTTGGTCTTGGCGGACCACATAGGAGATTTCAAAAGTGATTTTTTCTTTAGGAGTGGTCGGATTTGGTGATAGGAGTTTGACCTTGAGCTGGTCTACTATAGCATCTGGATCTATCTGCTCTTGCACGGTATCATCTTCTGGCAGAGCTTCAGTATTGTCAAAGCTGTATTGATTGGCCACATTAAAAGGCTCTCCATAGGCCTTAACCAAGCCATCTTCAATCAGTACTGCTCGGTTACAATACTTCTTCACCGCAGCCATATCATGGGTCACAAGAATAGTGGTCTTACCGCTTTCTTTACGTTCCATGAAATAGTCATTACATTTACGCTGAAAAGCTTCATCACCTACTGCTAACACCTCATCCAGAATAAGGATATCTCCCTGAGCCTTGATAGCCACTGAGAAGGCTAGACGCACCTGCATACCGCTGGAATAGTTTTTTAGTTTTTGGTTCATAAACTCTTCAAGCTCTGCAAAGGCTACGATATCGTCGTACATGGCATCGACTTCCTCGGTTGAAAATCCGAGAAGAGCGCCATTCATATAGACGTTTTCCCGTCCTGTCAATTCTGGATTAAAGCCAACACCGAGCTCGATAAAGGAAACTAGCTTGCCATCAATCGTAACAGTACCTTGTTCTGGCACGTAAATTTGAGAGATGATCTTGAGCAAGGTTGACTTACCTGAGCCATTGCGGCCCACAATTCCAAAAAAGTCTCCCTTGTTGACTTCAAAATTAATATCCTTAAGGACATGCTGCTCCTTATAGCCCTTGATTCCCTTAAACCGGTTGACCATGGTTGTCCTTAAGCTGTTAGAGGACTCTACAGGCAGTTTGAAAAATTTACTAACATGATCTACTTTAACAGCAATATTATTATCATTTGTCATTATAGAATCTCCGCAAATCTCTTAGAACTTTTGGTGAATATAGCAAAACCGATGGCAAAAATGATCAGGGGCAAAAGGTAGGGAATCGCATAATAATACCAGTGATTGATTAAGTTCCAAATCGTTAGATTAGCCTTGTCAATCAAGATATAGCGAAAATCCTGAATCATCTGAGCCAGAGGATTCATCATCATTATCTTACCTGCTAATATGCCCTTTGGACCTTGGTTGGTAATAAAGGTTAGGGGATAGATGATAGGAGTGGCATACATCCCCGCCTGCAGGACGACATCCCAGATCTGCCCAATATCACGGAACTTGACATACAGTGTCGCTAACAACAAGGCCACACCCCAAGCCATAATGAAGAGTTCTAAAAAGAGGGGAAGGGCAAAAATCACTTGCCAACCGAGCTGAACACCATTAATCAAGGCAAAGACGAGGACTACTAACAAGTTGATGATAAAGTTGATCAAGGCGCCGCAAACTGACGACAGAACTATGATAGACTTAGAAAAGTTCAGCTTTCTAAGAAGATCGCCTCGCGTTACAATGGAAACCATCCCCATGCTCGTCGCCTCTGTAAAGAAAGACCAAATCACATTGGCCAAGAGGAGGGCAACCGCAAAATGTGGCACATCGCCTCCTAAACGCAAGAAGCGAATAAAGACGGTATACATGATTAGAAATAGCATCAAGGGTTTCAAAATTGACCAGAGATAGCCAACCACACTCCCTTGATAGCGCAATTTAAAATCCGTTTTAATCAGTTCTTTTAGTAAAATACGATTTTTCTTACTAAACAGATTCATAATAAACTCCTAAACTAAGATGAAAAGAATCATTCGCCCTAGCGAAAATTTTGTTAAAGATCCAGAGCCCTTATATCCAGGCTTGCATAAGAAATGGTGAAAAACTTTTTATAGCGCTAGAAAATAGTATCACTATTATTCATACGAGCGCTAAAAGCATAGGCAGGGTATAATTTGAGATGGTAGCCTACTTTCTTAATTCTCTGTTCAAAATATAGAAAGCGAGGATCTATTCAATCTCTAAGGGGTATAGCCATGAGTCTTATAGGTTTTATAGCCCAATTTTGTTAAGATAAGGGTTCTAAAAACTAAGGTATGAAAGGCTCTATTTTTTCTAAAACACCGATCTTTGAGCAGGCGCCTTCTCTCCTTAAAAGAAACTTCTGTCAGGGATAGGTAATCCTCAATTAACTGTCTTTGTTCTGGACTTAGATCCAATTGCAAGAGCTGCTGAGCTTGCTCTTGACTAGAATCGATCAGCCACCAATACTTAGCTAAGAGCTTGTGGGGACGCAACCAATTCCTGAGACGTTTGGATAAGGTTCTGGCCCCGAGGACATTAGCATCATGTTGGCGGTAGAGCTGGGTTGGGAGATCCAGATAGATCAACTTACCTTTGCTTGCTGCAATCAAGGCTAAAAACCAGTCATGCATCACGACATGCTCTAAGCTCCTAGCTAGCCAGAGATCTGCCAGACTACGATTGATCATAGTCGTTCCACCTGTTACTGTATTTTCTGTCAATTCCTGTAAAAGACTGGTGTTGGCATGATCAGATTGGACTTTGATCATACTCTCATGGATAATTGCTAGATTTTGATCGACTACTTTTAAGTCTGTATAAACTAGCAGGGGGAGGTCTTTTGAAAAGGTCTTCCCTTCTTTTAGACAGCGCTCAAGCTTTTCAGGTAACCACACATCGTCTTGGTCGCAAAAAAAGTAAAAATCTGCAATCTCTTCCTTAACCAAGGTATAGAAGCTTTCTATTACCCCCATATTTTCCCGATGATCAGCATTGATAAACTGGATACGAGAATCTCGATTAACGTAGCTGGAAATGATATCTGGAGTACTATCGCTAGAGCCATCATCACGTATTAAAAGCGTCCAATCTTGATAGGTTTGATCTAAGATACTATCGATCTGTTCGGCTAAAAAGCGCTCACCATTGTAGGTTGATAGTAAGATATTAACCTTCATGTAAAAACAGCTCCTCATACTCTCTAACGATTTTTTCCCAAGAATAATGCTCAGCCATATGCGCTCTTGCTTTTTGCCCTAGCGAAGTGTAGTCTTTCTTAGCATCATAGCGATTGATTAATTGACTCAGACTCCCCTTTTCCTTGCTCCAAAATACAGCAGTATCTTGGGCGACACTTTTATTAAAAGCTACGTCTAAAACCAGGTTTAAATCTGTATGGGCCAAGGCCTCTAAAAGACCCGGATTAGTCCCACCGACCTCGTGTCCATGAATATAAGCAAAGGCAGCTTGGCGGATATAGGTCAAAAGGTCACGATTATAGACAGTCCCTACAAATTTCACACGGTGATCTTGGTCAAAATGTGTCTTTTGCTGGAGTTCTTTAAAGTAAGCACTGCCTTCATGATTACAAATAATGATAAGATCACGTTGAGTCTGACTGGCCATAAACTCTCGAATAGCTGTTTCATAGTTATTCTCTGGGACAAAGCGCCCCACAATCAGATAATAGTCCTTTTCTTGAGTCTGCCATTTTTGGTAGAATTCCCTAACTTCTTTTGATTCCTGCCTTAGGGGTGAGGGAGATAAGTCGGTGCCATAAGCGATGAACTGCGTTTTTGCCCAGGGATAGGATGATTTGATATAGGATTCTATCCCCAGATTGTCTGAGATTACTAAGTCTGCTTTTTTGGTCATGATCTTTTCAGCGTACTTGAGATAAGACTGAACGGGTCGTGACCACTTGGAACGTTTCCACTCTAAACCGTCTGGATTAACATAGAGCTGTCCTTCCAGTCTATGAATCTTTCGAGCTAGGGGGGCAATGAAGGCACCAACTGTGTTACCTAAAATGTAGAAAATAGGCTTTTTAATCTGCTGCTCTCTGATCCATTTGAGCGCATAAGTGATAGCCTGCCAATCATAGGCAATGACACGTGCCGGTCCCAATTTGGGTGGATTTATTGTAAAACAATCCACTCCTAAATAGTCAAAATGTCGGCCAGTTACCTCATCGCTCAAGCAAGCAACATGGTAGGTTATTTGAGCTGATTGGCGGTGTTTTACCAACTCTTCCACAAAGGTTTCAAAGCCGCCGTATTGAGCAGGTAAACCTCTGCTTCCAATGATAAAAACGTGCTGCATGTAGAAGACCTCCATTTTAACCATACAATCACTTTATTATAGCATATTTTAGGCTGTCTTATGCGCTTTATCCCTAAAAATGACTGACTGAAACCAAAAAAGAGGCTGGGAAGCTATCACATTCCCGACCCCTTTTGTCATCATCTAAATTTGTCAAATTAAGATAGCAGCTGACAGTCAGACTAAATCGACTATCAATTTGATCCTCACTCTTTCATGGTTATCAAGTACCAATCCTCATTACAGTGAAGCACCAATGCTTGGTTCTATTTCTGCAACTAAGTACTAATTATTTTATAATTTAGTACCCTGGCGATAAAATTCTTTAAGAGCATCCTGCCAGGTGGGAATGACAAACCCTGTAGCCTTGGCTTTGTCTAGACTAAGTGTTGAGTTTTTGGGACGTTTAGCCTTGGCAGGAAACTGGCTCGAATCTACTGGAACCACTTCCACATCACGATCCTTTAGAATCTCTTTAGCAAAATCATACCATGTCGTATCTTCATGAGCATCATTTGAGAGGTGGTAATATCCAAAATCTTTTTGATTTTCTGTCAAATACGTCATAAATTCTGCCAGAGTACGTGTCCAAGTCGGGCGACCGTGTTGGTCATTGACAACTGTCAAGCGAGGGTGCTTATCTGCTAAACTTTGCATGGTAAAAACGAAGTTCTTGCCATAATTTCCAAAAACCCAGGCTGTCCGAATGATGTAGAAATTATCCAGAATTCTTTCCACAGCCTCTTCTCCTAGACGTTTGGTCCGGCCATATTCAGTTTGAGGAGAGGGGAGATCTGTTTCTACCCATTCTTGGCCAATCGGTTTTTCTCCATCAAATACATAGTCAGTAGAAATATAAACCAGAGTGGCACCAAAAGCTTTTGCAGCTTCAGCAATATTCTCAGTACCAGTTACATTAATGGCATAATCTAGTTCTTTGCCCTCTTCTTCTGCAGCATCTACTGCTGTATAAGCAGCACAGTGATAGACTAAACTTGGCTTCACTTGATCAAAGACACGCTGAACGGCCTCTTTATCTGTGATATCCATTTCTGCCACATCTACAGCTACATATTCTTCGTCACGCTCATCAAGTAAGTAATGGAGTTCTGTACCAAGCTGTCCATTTGCACCTGTAATTAAAATCATAATTGTCTCCTAGAATTGTTCCATAAGCCTTCTAAAAAATGGGCTATCCTTTTTCTTTTACAATGTAGACGGGGCGTTTTTTAGTCTCAAGGAAAATTTTTGCAATATATTTCCCAATAATACCAAGTGCCAGCAACTGTAAACCACCAAAGAACATGATGACAGATACTGTCGATGCCCACCCTACTACTGGATTACCAAAGAGAAGGTTGCGGACAACAACAAAGATAATAGAGCAGCCCGCCACAAGAAAACTCAATAATCCAATCCAAGTTGCCAGATTAAGAGGTGCTTCTGAGAAATTGATAAATCCATCGATAGAGTATTTAAGCAGTGACCAGAAATTCCATGATGTGTCACCCGCTACACGCTCTCGATTTTCATATGGAAGATAGGTGACATCGTAACCTACCCATGAGAATAAGCCTTTTGAAAAGCGGTTGACCTCGTTTAGTTCCAAAATGCTGTCAACCACCTGACGGGTCATCAGTCGGAAATCTCGTGCACCATCAACCATTTCTGTATCCGAAATTTTATTAACCAGCCAATAAAACAGGCGAGCAAACATAGAGCGTAAGAAAGGCTCTCCTTTTCGATCGGCACGGCGTGTTCCGACGACATCAAAGCCTTCTTGAATTTTTTGGTACATCTCAATCAGCAGCTCTGGTGGGTCCTGCAGGTCAGCATCCATGACGGTGATAAAATCCCCTTGCGCAGCTTCAAGCCCAGCCAGCAGAGCAGCCTCCTTGCCAAAATTACGAGAAAATGACAGGTAGTGGACATTATCATATTGCTGAGACACTTCTCTAAGAACTGATAGCGTCTTATCCTTTGAGCCATCATTGACAAAGATATAGGTGAAAGCGACTTCCTGAGACATCTTCTCTTCAACTTTTTTGGTCTCTACCAAAAACGGTTGAATAGTCGCTTCTTCGTTGTAACAAGGTACGACAATACTAAGTTGCTTCATCTTTTGCTCTACTCCTTATCGAATTCCCAGCGCTATACGAGCATAGCGACTCATGCGCTCAATCGTCCAAGCTGGTGTCCAGACTAATTTAACCTCAACTTTAGTCACTTCCTTTACTTCTTTAATCACGTCATAAATCTGATCAGTCAGTAAGTCTGCCAAGGGACAACCCATGGTTGTCAATGTCATATCAATTTCTGTATAGCCATCATCTTGAAAACGGATAGCATATACCAAGCCTAGGTTGACGATATCGATCCCCAACTCGGGATCAATAACCATCTCTAACACTTCAAGTATATGATCTTTAATCTTCTCCACTTCCTGAGCGGTATACTTTTGTTCTGCCATTGCAGTTCCTCCTTGACTCATTTTGATTCTTTACGTGATTATCAGCTAGATGTGAGATCCTTCGTCTCTCAGACGCTTAGCTACTTCTATCTCTTGATCTTTCGATAGATGATGTAACCCACTTTGTTTCTAGATAACGGTTTGATCTATTCTACTGGACTTGCGCTACTTTCTCATTTTTAGGCGGCGATTGATTTGATCCACTGGATCTGCGTCGCTCTTTAATTTCTCAGCAACGGTTAAAAACCTCCACTGGACTTGCACCACTCTCCAGTTACTGGGTGGCGATTGATTTGATCCACTGGATCTGCGTTGCTCGTTAATTTCTCAGCAACGGTTAAAAACCTCCACTGGAGGTTTTTAATCCTCCATAAAGTCTTTGAGTTGTTTGCTGCGGCTTGGGTGGCGAAGTTTACGCAAGGCTTTGGCTTCAATTTGGCGAATACGTTCACGAGTAACATTAAAGACCTTACCAACATCTTCTAAGGTGCGCATCTTACCATCATCTAGTCCAAAACGCAGACGCAGGACATTTTCTTCGCGATCTGTTAAGGTATCCAGGACATCGTTGAGTTGCTCACGTAAGACAATACGTGTTGTATAGTCTACAGGATTTTCAATTACTTCATCCTCAATAAAGTCACCTAAATGACTGTCATCTTCTTCACCGATAGGTGTTTCCAAAGATACTGGTTCTTGAGCAATTTTAAGAATTTCCCTAACCTTATCAGGTGTCATATCCATACGCTCAGCAATTTGTTCCGGTGTAGGATCTTGTCCTAGCTCCTGCAAAAGATTGCGCTGTTCACGAACCAATTTATTGATCGTCTCAACCATATGGACCGGAATACGGATGGTGCGTGCTTGGTCAGCAATCGCACGTGTAATGGCTTGGCGAATCCACCACGTTGCATAAGTCGAAAATTTGAATCCTTTTGAGTAGTCAAATTTATCAACTGCTTTCATCAGTCCCATGTTTCCCTCTTGAATAAGGTCAAGGAACTGCATGCCACGACCAACATAGCGTTTGGCAATAGAAACAACCAGACGGAGGTTAGCTTCTGCCAAACGTTGCTTAGCTTGGAGGTCACCCTGGGCTGCTGCAATAGCTAGTTCTTTTTCCTCTTCGGAATTCAAGAGCGGAACAACACCGATTTCTTTTAAATACATACGAACAGGGTCATTGACCTTGGCTGAATTACTTCCTATCAGTTCTTCATCTGTCAAATCTTCCGGCTGTGGAGCTTCCACTACATATTTCGATGAGGGATTTCCTTCCTTATCTGTAATAGAAATCCCACCATCTGTCAGACGCTCAAGCAAATCATCAATTTGATCAGCATCCAAAGTAAATGGAACAACCAATTTTTCAGTTACTTCATCATCAATCGCTGTTCCTTCTTTTTTGTGATTGCGGATAAAATCAGCGACTTGAACATTAAATGTTGCATTTGTTTTTTTTGTTGCCATATTTGCCTCTATTCCATATTTCTTTTTTGGGCAATGAGGGCCTGAAATTCCATCATTGCAAGGTCTGTATCCCCATGGTTACTTGATTCACGGATCAGTTTTCCCCGTTCTCTCATTATCTGCTCTTGGTGAAGCTTTTCGATTCTCTCTTCTAGCAAAGCAATTTCGTTTTCACCCACAGTGTCTGGGAGAGGCTCCTCCAAAACCTGGTAATAGGCCTGGCGCCAATCATCAGGCATCTCAGCTAGGTCAAGATCACTTATTTCACCGTGCTGACAAAGCAGTTCATAGAGGCCTTTGAGTTGGGGCGATTCAAAGGTAAAGTCCTCTCTATTTCGAAAATCATTAAAGATATAGTCATGGTGCATGATTCTGTGGAACAGTTGGTTTTCAGCCCTTTGAAATGCCGTTAAGGACTTGGTCGCCGAGACCTCAGTGATCACTGGTGGCCGGCTCACAATTTCCTGCTTAGCGGTAGTGTCACTGCGGCTGGCCCTAAGATTTAGACGCTCATTATTGACAGATTGCTCCACCTGCATATAGTCAAAATGGGGCATCTCCTCAGCAACCATATTGATATAGGTATTTTGGGCCGTGATCGACTGCACTCTGGCGATAATCTTAGCGATTTGCTCAACATAAGAAATTTCAGCTTGAAGATTATCAATATTTTCTGGCTTAAGATAATGGATCCAAAATTCTGTGCTCGAAATCCTTGATTTAGTCAATAGGTCAGCTAGAGCTTGCTCAGAATTAGATTTTATGTATTCATCCGGATCCATCTGATTCGGTAGGCGAACGATCTCAACCGTCAGATCATCCAAGATCTCCAAGGACTTGGCTATAGCGCTTTGGCCAGCACTATCACCGTCATAGGTTAAAACCACTTTTTTTGTATACTTTTTCAGGTGTGTCACGTGCTCTTTAGTCAGTGACGTTCCCATAGAAGCAACAGCATTTTCAATACCAGCTCGATAGGCTGCAATCACGTCCATAAAGCCCTCCATGAGGTAGACTTCATGGCTTTTTTGAATTACAGGTCTGGCTTGGTCCAGATGGTAAAGTTCATAAGATTTATTGAAAGCAGCAGTTGCTCTAGTGTTCTTATACTTGGCTTGCTTGGCTAATTCGTCTTGCTCTGTCCAAATCCTTCCAGAAAAACCAATCACATGGCCTTGATCATCTGTCAAAGGGAACATAATACGATTGCGGAAGGCATCGTAAATCTCACCGGATTCTGATAGATTGAAAAGTCCTGAATTGATAACAGTCTCTTCGTCGTATTGAGATGACAGACGCTGATAAAGATAATTGGTCTCTTCTGGCGCCAAACCGATACCGAAATACTCAATCACCTCATCTGTCAATCCTCGCTCATGCAGGTAGTGTTTAGCCTGCTCACCGACTCTTGTCGTCTTTAAGACAGCCTGATAAAACTTACTGGCATCTTGATTGATCGTAAAAATCTTTTGCTGAGGATGCTGAGTCTTGGATTGACTGGGGGATTCTACTGCAATAGCCATACCGATACGCTCAGCCAAAATTCGGACACTCTCTATAAAAGTGATCTGGCGATACTCCTCTAAGAACTTGAAAACATCACCTGATCTACCACAACCAAAGCAGTGAAAAAACTGTCTATCCTCAATAACATTAAAAGATGGTGTGCTTTCCTTGTGGAAAGGACACAAGCCCAAATAGTTACGACCAGCCTTAGTCAAACTAACAACCTCACCGACAATGTCTACGATATTCACGCTAGACTTGATTTCAGCAATTTGCTCTTTACTAAGTGCCACACTATCACCTCCAGACCTTGAAAAATCTTTTAAAGTTTTACCTCTTATTATAGCATTTCACCCTTGGAAGAGTCAATTATAACCCTTGTAAAAGGAGGTTTGGCAACGCTTATTTTGTTCATTATTTTACTCTTGAAATCAAAGACTCATTTCTCGTTTTCTAACTGATTTTTCCAATTGTGCTAAATATATTCAGATTTGTGAGCAATTAGCTTGACCTTGCCATTTATGTTTCGTTATACTATACTGGTATTATTTTGAAAGGAATCATTTTATCGTGATTAAAGAACTTAAAGATTTTTTGTTCAAGGGTAACGTCCTTGATCTTGCTGTTGCCGTTGTAATGGGGGCCGCTTTTAATGCCATCATTACCTCACTCGTTTCTGACGTGATTACACCACTGGTCCTTAATCCGGTTGTTGAAGCGGCTAATGTTGAAAACTTGGCTGCTCTGTCATGGAACGGTGTTGCTTATGGTAGTTTCTTGAGCGCTGTCATCAACTTCTTGATCGTTGGTATCACTCTCTTCTTTGTTGTAAAAGCTGCCGAAAAAGCCATGGCTGCTTCTAAGAAGGCTGAGGCTGAAGCAGCGGCTAATGAAGAAGCTGCTCCTACTCAAGAAGATCTGCTTGCTGAGATCCGTGATCTTTTGGCTAAAAAATAATCCTTATTCTGATAAAAGCAGTTGGGCTTTCTCCCAACTGCTTTTTATATACAAAAACGTGTCATCAATCAAAACCACCCGTCAAACGGGTGGTTTGAACCAGGGCTATAAGCCCATAAAGCTAGCCAGCGCCTAAAGACGCTGGCTTTCACTTTGTTCAAGCCTTATGGCTCTTGACGCGTCACAAACCTCTCAAAGAGGTATTGGTATTACTTGCCATTATCCCTAAAGGGATCTTCGTATTCTTTCACACTCAATTTATCAAGTGCGATGTCATGGTTTTCTTGATCCTGTATATATTTCTTTATCGTGGCTTCATTAAGTCCGACTGTACTGACGTAGTAACCTTCTGCCCAGAAATGGCGGTTCCCAAATTTATATTTGAGATTGGCGTGTTTGTCAAACATCATCAGAGCACTCTTACCTTTTAAATACCCCATGAAACTTGAAACGCTGATTCTAGGCGGAATACTGACCAACATATGAACATGATCAGGCATTAGATGTCCTTCGATAATCTCAACACCTTTGTAGCGACATAATCGGTGAAATATCTCACCTAAACTGCTGCGATATTGATTATAGATGACTTTTCGTCTATACTTAGGGGTAAATACAATGTGGTATTTACACAGCCACTTTGTGTGTGATAAACTATGCGCTTTTTGTGCCATACTTTTCTCCTTTCGCTTTACAATAGGCTTGAACACCTTTATTGTAGCGCGTTTGGAGTTTTTTTGGTATAACCTCTGTTGCGCACCCGCATAGCGGGTGGTTTATTTGTCTCGAATCTACGAAGCGAGACGGACTGAAAGTCACATAATCAAAAGACCTAGGTCCGTTGCCTAGGTCTTTTTTAGTCTGCATTAGAATTTTTTACGTTTACGAGCTGCTTCTGATTTGCGTTTACGCTTTACAGAAGGCTTTTCATAGTGTTCACGTTTACGAGCTTCTTGAAGAGTACCCGCTTTAGTAACCGAACGTTTGAAACGACGAAGAGCATCGTCAAGTGATTCGTTCTTACGTACAACTGTTTTAGACATGGATTTCACCTCCTCAAGATCAATGTAACGATAATACGTTCTAGACTAGAATAGCTAATTTTCATTTGCTTGTCAACCATTTTTGACTATTGTTGCTAAAAAGAATTGTGAGACACATTGTCAAGTCAAGTGCAACAAGTTCGTGGATAGACTAGGATCCCATTGATTAGGCTGTTTGGGCTAGCCCAAACAGAAATTTTGCTGTTTTGTAATGATGAAGTCGTCTAGGTCTCTC
>NZ_JBZFUN010000009.1:0-58912 GCF_058314555.1 Streptococcus sp. ALY_211
AACGCGACTTTTTGGTAGAATAATTAGTGGACATGTTCATCTGCTTTCTATACTGAGTTGGAGGATTCTAGTATATCAGACGAACATGTCTTTTGTGTTGCACTTCATTTTACAACGCGGGATTAGAAAAAAATATGAATTATGGTCAGAAAATCTGAAAATCTCTTGACAATATTGTGAGAAAAAGTACAATTAACTTGTAAACGATTTCAAAAAATAGTAAGGAGATTTTTATGAAAGCAGTTGTTGTGAATCAGGCTTCAAATGGAGTAGAAGTTGTTGATCATGCTGTGCCGACAATTGGATATGGTGAAGCATTGGTTAGAGTTGAGTATTGTGGTGTCTGTCATACGGATTTGCACGTTGCTCATGGGGATTTCGGACAAGTTCCTGGTCGTATCTTAGGCCATGAAGGAATTGGTATTGTCCAAGAAATTGGTGATGGTGTTGAATCACTAAAAGTTGGTGATCGTGTTTCCATTGCATGGTTTTTCGAAGGTTGCGGACACTGTGAGTATTGTACAACAGGTCGTGAAACACTTTGCCGTTCCGTTAAAAATGCGGGCTATAGTGTTGATGGTGGTATGAGTGAATACGCTGTTGTTACAGCAGATTATGCTGTTAAAGTGCCAGAAGGATTGGATCCAGCTCAGGCTTCCTCTATTACCTGTGCGGGTGTAACTACCTACAAGGCTATCAAAGAAGCAGGTGCTGCTCCTGGTCAATGGATTTGTATCTTTGGTGCTGGAGGCTTGGGAAATTTAGCTGTTCAATATGCTAAAAAGGTTTTCAATGCACAGGTTGTTGCTGTGGATATCAACCAAGATAAATTGGATTTAGCTAAAGCATCGGGTGCGGATCTTATCGTTAATGGTAAGGAAGTTGAGGATGTTGCAGCTTATATTCAAGAAAAAACTGGCGGTTGTCACGGCGTTGTTGTAACAGCTGTTTCTAAGGTTGCCTTCAATCAAGCCATTGATAGTGTTCGTGCTGGCGGAACTGTAGTAGCAGTTGGATTACCTTCAGAATATATGGAGTTATCAATTGTTAAGACTGTTTTAGATGGTATTCGAGTTGTTGGATCTCTTGTTGGTACCCGCAAGGATCTGGAAGAAGCCTTTGATTTTGGCGCACGTGGTCTAGTTGTTCCTGTTGTTGAAACAGTTGATGTTGACACGGCTCCACAAGTCTTTGATGAAATGGAAGCTGGTAAAATTCAAGGACGCAAGGTACTTGACTTCACTAAATTGGCATAAGAAAAAATGTTGAGCTTGAGCTCAACATTTTTTGCTATTAGCGATTTTAGTCAGTTTTTAAAGATGTGACAGAAAAAAGTATAATTAATATGCCAACTTGGAAGTTAGTCCTCTAAGAGTTATTTTTCTTGTATTGTCTTTGATGCTCGATGATAGCTTCTAGGTGAAATTTGTTTGTCAAATATTTTTTGAACTGAGCATTGCCGGCTTCATCGAGGTCTACTGGTTCATAGAATAATTTTTCGTATTCAGAAACTGTAACTTTCTGACGTTGATCGAGATCTGATTGCCGATTAGTCTTTAATTGTTTGTGATAGCCATCAACCAATGTTCCACTGAAAATTTCTGAAACAGCACCGGAACCATAGCTGAAAAATCCGATCGTACTACCAGCTTTTAGAGTTGAGCTATTTTCGATTAAAGATAAGAAACTTAAATAAAGCGATCCGGTATAGATATTGCCCACCTGTCGACTATAGGTGATCGAGTGATTGAAGTTTTCTTGTAGCTTGGCTTGTAACTCTTGGGATAGTTTTTTATCTAAGATTTTTGTTAATCCTTTGTTGGCTAATTTGGGATAAGGAATATGAAAACAAAAGGCGTCAAAGTCTTCGAGTGTCTTTGACTGACGTTTTTGGTACTCAGCCCAAGTTGTTTTCAAGCTGTCTAGATATTGTTTAGTAGAATACATTCCCTGGACGAATGGTGTCAAAGAATAGTTAGGTCTCCAGAAATCCATGACGTCGCGTGTTTGAGCCAGATTATCATCATTGAATGCCAATATACGTGCTTGGCTGGTTATCAGCATAGCGATAGCTCCAGCTCCTTGGGTTGGCTCTCCGGAAGAAAGAAGACCATATTTAGCAATATCACTAGCGATAACTAAAACTTTGGAATCAGGGTGGGCATTAACATGAAGTTTGGCATAATTCAAAGCTGCTGTAGCGCTGTAGCAGGCTTCTTTCATTTCCAAACTGCGTGCAAAAGGCTGAATCCCTAGGAGGCTATGCACAAAGACTGCTGCAGCTTTACTTTGGTCAATACTTGATTCTGTAGCAACGATGATCATGTCAATTTCTTGGCGATCTTGATCAGTAAGAAATTCGTCGGCTGCTGCGGCACCTAAAGTTATAATATCTTCAGTGATAGGGCTAATACTCAAACGATCAAGCATTAAGCCGATAGAGTATTTATCAGGATCTGTGTGACGAGCTTGGGCTAGATCAGCCATGTCTAGCTGGTAGCGTGCTGTCGCAAATCCAATTTTGTCAATTCCAGTCGTCATAAACATACCTTCTAATTTTGATGTTATATGTTCTATTGTATCATAGAACCTGTGACATAGCTGAGGAGAAACTCTCAAAGGCTTTATAGTTAGTGTTTCTAACTGTATACTGATCCAATAGTTTCTAATAGCATTTTTGTAGAGATTTGGTTAGAATAATAAATAATCATTGCTATAAAGGACCTCATATGACACGAACAGATGATATTTTCAAAAAGAATATAGAGACCATCCTGACAGAAGGTGTGTTTTCGGAGCAGGCGAGACCTAAATATAAGGATGGTAGGACTGCTAATTCAAAATATATTACGGGATATTTTGAGACCTACGATTTGTCAAAAGGGGAGTTTCCTATTACGACTCTGCGCCCTATTCCTGTGAAATCTGCTATTAAGGAGATCTTTTGGATCTATCAAGATCAATCCAATGACTTATCCTTGCTTAATGACAAATATAATGTTCACTATTGGAATGATTGGGAAGTAGGAGATACAGGGACTATTGGCGAGCGTTATGGAGCGATTGTTAAAAAGCACAATATTATGGAAAAAATACTTAGCCAGTTAGAAAGTAACCCCTGGAATCGTCGCAATGTCATTAGCCTATGGGATTATGAAGCGTTTGAGTCATCCGAAGGCTTGTTACCTTGCGCCTTTCAAACGATGTTCGATGTTCGGCGTGTAGGGGAGGACATTTATTTGGATGCTACCTTAACCCAGCGTTCCAATGATATGCTAGTAGCTCATCATATCAATGCAATGCAGTATGTGGCCTTGCAAATGATGGTTGCTAAACATCTCGGTTGGAAGGTTGGTAAATTTTTCTATTTTATCAATAATCTGCATATTTATGATAATCAATTCGACCAAGCTCAAGAATTGTTGAACCGTACACCATCAGATTGCCAGCCTCGTTTGGTATTGAATGTCCCTGACGGTACTAATTTCTTTGATATTAAACCTGAGGATTTTGAATTGGTTGATTATGACCCTATCAAGCCACAATTAAAATTTGATTTAGCTATTTAGGTCTGCCCAAAGTGGGTAGTTACGTGTTTTTAGAGAGCTTTTTTTCTTGATTTTTGATACACTTACACTAGTATGAAAAAAGATAGTATTATTAAAAAAATCTGGGCGATTTGGGCTGAGGATGATAATCATCTGATCGGTGCGGATACTACCTTGCCCTGGCATCTTCCGGCTGATCTAGCACATTTTAAGGAAACGACGATGGGAGCTACGATCTTGATGGGGCGAACAACCTTTGAGGGAATGAATCGTCGGTTATTACCAGGACGTAAAACTTTAGTTTTGACACGCGATAGAGATTATCAGGTAGAAGGGGCTCATGTTTTAAGGTCTGTTGATGAAGTTCTTGATTGGTTTGATCATCAGGATGATGACTTATATATTATTGGAGGCGCCAGTGTATTTGAGAGCTTTGCGGATTATTTTGATGGATTGATCAGAACCACTATTCATGCTAGTTTTAAGGGAGATACTTACATGATTCCTTTGGACTATGGTGCTTATAAATTGATAGAAGAGCATTCTTATGAAAAAGATTCTCGTAATGCTCATAACTTTACAATTGCAAGGTTTGTTAAGAAGAATAAGGAATAGAGTTATGCAAAGAAGTATTTTTGGGGTATTTACAGCCATTTTAGCCGTGATTTGTTTGTTGTGTGCCCTGCCTGCTTTGAAAAAGAATCGCTATGGTTTAGGTGTTATTTTTCTTTTGAATGCCTTTACTAACTTAGTTAATTCAATTCATGCTTTTTACGGTACATTATTTTAGAAAAGAGAGATTAGGAAATTATGGTAGAAAATTCTAATAGTGATACTTTAGTATATTGCTCCTTTTGCGGAAAAAACCAGACCGAAGTGAAGAAAATCATTGCTGGGAATGGTGTGTTTATCTGTAATGAGTGTGTAGCGCTATCTCAAGAAATTATTAAAGAAGAGCTAGCTGAAGATGTTATGGCTGATTTGGCAGAAGTGCCTAAGCCAAAAGAGCTCTTACAAATTTTGGATGATTATGTTGTTGGACAAAGTCATGCCAAGCGGGCTTTGGCAGTAGCGGTCTATAATCATTATAAGCGCATTAGCTTTTCAGCCACAAGTCAAGATGAAGATGTTGATTTGCAGAAGTCTAATATTCTTATGATTGGACCAACAGGTTCTGGGAAAACTTTTTTGGCTCAGACGCTTGCTAAAAGTCTCAATGTTCCTTTTGCGATTGCAGATGCTACGGCATTGACCGAAGCAGGCTATGTTGGTGAGGATGTCGAAAATATTCTTCTCAAGCTTATTCAAGCTGCAGATTTCAATATTGAGCGAGCTGAACGAGGAATTATCTATGTCGATGAAATCGATAAGATTGCGAAAAAAGGCGAAAATGTCTCTATTACTCGTGATGTTTCTGGTGAAGGAGTGCAGCAGGCACTGCTGAAAATTATCGAAGGAACTGTTGCCAGTGTTCCTCCGCAAGGGGGACGTAAGCATCCAAACCAAGAGATGATCCAAATAGATACTAAGAATATTTTGTTCATTGTAGGTGGTGCATTTGATGGTATTGAGGATATTGTCAAGCAGCGTATTGGTGAAAAAGTTATCGGTTTTGGTCAATCTAGTAAGATGATTGATGAGGATGCTTCCTATATGCAGCAAATCGTTTCAGAAGACATTCAAAAATTCGGTCTAATTCCTGAATTTATTGGACGTTTGCCAATTTTAGCAGCACTAGAGCAGTTGACGGTTGATGATCTAGTTCATATTTTGACAGAACCACGTAATGCACTGGTTAAGCAGTATCAGACTCTTTTGTCTTATGATGGCGTTGAGCTTGAGTTTGATCAAGAAGCTCTGGAGGCTATTGCATCTAAAGCTATTGAGCGTAAGACGGGGGCTCGTGGTCTTCGCTCTATTATCGAAGAAACTATGATGGATATTATGTTTGAGGTGCCAAGTCAAGAAGATGTTACCAGTGTTCGTGTGACTAAGGCTGCAGTTGATGGTACAGACAAACCGATCTTGAAAACAGCGTAGGAAAGAGTGATATGGCAGAAGAACAGCTTTTAAATACCCATAATGCTTCTATCTTACTGAGTGCAGCCAATAAGAGTCACTATCCCAAAGATTCTTTGCCTGAAGTCGCTCTGGCTGGGCGTTCAAATGTCGGAAAATCTAGCTTTATCAATACTCTTTTGGGGCGTAAAAATTTAGCTCGTACCTCTAGTAAACCAGGTAAGACACAGTTGCTTAATTTTTATAACATTGATGATAAGTTACGATTTGTAGATGTTCCTGGTTATGGCTATGCGCGTGTTAGCAAAGCCGAGCGTGCCAAGTGGGGCAAGATGATTGAAGAGTATCTCGTTACCAGAGAGAATCTACGTGTGGTTGTTAGTCTGGTAGATATGCGTCATAAACCGACAGCTGATGATATACAAATGTATGAGTTTTTAAAGTATTATGAGATTCCTGTTATTATAGTAGCTACTAAAGCTGACAAAATCCCGAGGGGAAAATGGAATAAGCATGAGTCGGATATTAAAGCAACTTTGGATTTTGATCCAGAAGATAAGTTTGTCATATTCTCCTCAGAGACTCAGCAGGGTTATGATGAGGCTTGGGATACTATTTTGGAATCACTGTAGTGGATTAGGGCGTCGTATGACGTCTTTTTATTATTGATTTGTAATAATTAAGAAAATAAGGTTGCTCTATGCTGGCTGCCGTGTTATGATAGCACTATCTACAGGATACTTATATTATTTATATTGAGAGAGGATATTAGCTTTTATGCACTACAGAGCTGATCAAGAAAAAATCAAGCAAACATTTTCGATTAAAAAATATAGTTTTGGGGCAGCCTCAGTTCTGCTTGGACTTAGTATATTTTGGGGAGGAACTGTTGTTCAAGCCGATGAGGTTTCATCTGCTCAAGTTCCTGATCAAGCAATATCTACTACTGCAAGTCCCCAGGAGTCTCAGCCAGCTGATCAGGGGCTAGTGGAAGTATCAGAGCCCAATTCTACTAGCCAATCAACGGTCAGTGATACTCCGTCTGTGTCGATTGATAAGAGCGAGCAAGTGAGTCATCCGGCTTTGCCCTCTGCCCCTAAGTCATCTGTTCAAACTCAGAGCGTTCAGCAGCCAGCTCACTCTGCTGAATCATCCCAGAGCTCTCAAGTTTTTGTGAAGCGCAGTGTAGCTGCAACGGTTGAACAACCAAAAGCAAGTTCTGAGAAGGAAGTTATTAGTATCTCGACTAGTAAGAAAGGTCTTAAATTACGCTATAATGCCAAAATTGCAAAAAATCAGACTGTTCGCTTTGCTGTTTGGACTCAATCGAAAGGAAAAGATGATTTGGTTTGGTATAGCGCTGATAAGGCCGGTGCTGCCCAAGCTGCTTTTGTCAGTCATCGTAAGTATGGTAAATATAATATTGAAGCTTACTCGGTTAGCAGGAATCAAACCAAGCGTCTCGCTGCGACAACTTATGATTTGAGTGTTCCCAAAATTAGCGCAACTATTGCCAGAGTCTCTTTGGATAGTATCAAAGTCACTGTATCAAAAGTACCAGATACTATCACTTCAATCACGATTCCAATTTGGTCTAAGAAAAAGGGGCAGGATGATCTGATTTGGCATAAGGCTAAAAAGGAGAAAAAGGGCGTCTACAGTGCGACAATTAAGCTTAAAGAATGGGGACAGCATGAAATCCATATCTATGGTAATAGCAGTGTTACAGGTAAACTTTATGGGTTGAAAGCAACTAAGGGGTATAAGCACACTGACAATCGTCCGGAAGCAAAAATCAAAGTAGAAGGTTATCAGAAAAATAAAACTTCCTTTGTCGTTAAGGTATCAGGAAACTCATCTACGAAGCAAATAAAAGCTGTCAGTGTAGGAGCATGGTTAGACACTAAGGATAAAGCTAATATTAAATGGTATAATCCCAAAGTTTCAAAAAATGTTGCCAAGCAAACGATCTCTATAAAGGATCTATCCAACACTTCTGGTGTTTATAAGGTTCAAGTTAAAACCACCTATAAAGATGGTAGTTCTAGTCTCAGAGATGCTGGCAGTTTTGAGATTATCAAGCCTCAAGTAGCTCCAGCAGCCCATTCTCCTGCTGAAAGAGGCAGTGCTTCACAAGGTCACTATGATGTCTTTACTCGTACAGTTTATTTGGATGCTGGTCATGGCGGCTATGATCCGGGAGCTGTTTACTATGGCCAAAGTGAAAAAGTGCTTAATCAAAAGATACACAATCTGGTTAAGAAAAAGCTTGAGGCTAAAGGCTATAAGGTTGTGACGACAAGGACATCTGACAAGTCAGTTGAGCTATTGGATCGTTCAAAAAAGGCTAATGCCAGTCAATCGGATATCTTTATCAGTATTCATTTCAATGCTTCTGCAAGTCCGTCTGCTTCAGGTATTGAGACTTATTACTATCAGTATTTTGCAGAGTATCCTTCAGCTATTAATAAGACCTACCATAACAATAAAACGCGTTTAAGTATGAGTAATACTTTGGCTAATGCTATTCAGTCTCAGACAGTATCGGCTACAGGTGGTAAAAATAATGGAATTTTGCGTAATACTTTTGCAGTCTTGCGTGAAACAACAGCACCGGCTGTGTTGTTAGAATTAGGATACATGTCCAATGCAGCTGAATTTAAGAAGATAAACTCTGCTGCTTATCAAGAAAAACTGGCTAAAGGTATTGTCGCAGGTATTGAAAAGTATTATAAAACCTACAATGCTTAGTTTTTGTTTAGAAATGTGCTTCCCAATAGGAAGCCTTTTTCTTAGGGCATAGGACTATGAAGTGAGAGTTTTGTGGTCGCTTTTTCTTGAGAAATTAGATAAAATATATAGGCTAGACTATTTTGAAAGATTAAAGACTAATGACATTACAATACGGAAGTGGGAAGTCACACAGTAAGATTATTCTCATCGGTGAGCATTCTGTGGTTTATGGCTACACAGCGCTAGCCTTACCACTCAAGCATATTGAGGTGGAGTGCTATATCTACCCATCTGAGCAACCGTTGACCCTAAATATTAAAGATCCACTTTCTACAGCAGTATTTGCTGCGCTTGAGTATCTCGGTATTAAAGATCGGTATTTTTCAGTTGCTATTAAATCTGAGGTACCTGAAAAGCGAGGGATGGGATCTTCAGCAGCCGTGGCCATAGCAGCTATTCGTGCGGTTTTTGATTATTTCGAGAAGCCTCTAGATCATACAGTTCTGGAAATGCTGGCTAATCAGGCTGAAATTATCGCCCATGAAAATCCTAGTGGACTGGATGCTAAGACCTGTCTGAGCGATAAGGCAATTAAATTTATTAGAAATGTTGGCTTTTCTGAAATGGTCATTGATCTAAGCGCTTATCTGGTTATTGCTGATACTGGTATCCACGGTCATACGAAGGAAGCTGTGGCTAAGGTCCGTAATCTCGAAGAAAAAGCACTACCAGCTCTACACCATTTGGGAGAGTTAGCTAAGATAATAGAGAGTGCTATTGTTAAGCAAGATCTCCAAAAGATGGGAGCAGCAATGAGCCAAGCCCATACTGTATTAGATCAGTTGGGGGTATCCAATCAAGAAGCCAATCATTTAGTAGAATCTTCCTTAAAAAATGGAGCCCTGGGGGCTAAGATGACGGGAGGTGGCTTAGGAGGCTGTATTATTGCCCTCTGTCAGACCTATGAGCAAGCTGAGCAATTGTCGTATCAATTAGAAAAAGAAGGAGCAAGTCATACATGGATCGAAAATCTGTCAGTGTAAAATCCTATGCTAATATCGCAATTATCAAGTATTGGGGGAAATCTGATGCTCAAAAAATGGTCCCTGCGACCAGCAGCATCTCCTTGACTTTAGAAAATATGTATACTCAGACCTCGCTAGAATTTTTAGATGATGATGCAGTAGCAGATGAATTTTATATTGATGGTAAGTTGCAGAGTCCAGCTGAGCATGCTAAAATCTCTGCCATTATTGATCGTTTTCGACCAGATGGTAGTCGATTTGTTCGGGTAGATACGACGAATAATATGCCGACAGCAGCAGGCTTATCATCAAGTTCAAGTGGCTTGTCTGCCCTGGTTAAGGCTTGTAATGATCTTTTTGAACTAGGATTAGACCAGACACGTCTGGCTCAAGAAGCAAAATTTGCTTCTGGCTCCTCATCACGCTCTTTCTTTGGACCGCTGTCTGCCTGGGATAAAGACTCTGGCGAGATTTATCAAGTTCAAACTGATCTGGAGCTTGCGATGATTATGTTAGTACTTAACGACCAACCAAAACCGATCTCCAGTCGTGAAGGAATGAAGCGTTGCAGCGAGACATCGACTAATTTTTCTGAGTGGATTGAACAATCAGCGCTGGATTATCAAGCTATGTTAGGCTATCTCAAGGCTAATGACTTTGAGAATGTTGGCCGCTTAACGCAGGATAATGCTCTGCGGATGCATGAGACAACGCTTCATGCAACGCCTGCCTTTTCTTACCTTACGGATGAGTCGTATGCTGCTATGAATTATATTAAGAATTTGCAAAAGCAGGGGTATCAATGTTATTTTACCATGGATGCTGGTCCTAACGTCAAAGTGCTCTGCCGTCAAGAGGATTTAGAACAGTTGATTCCTTTATTTGAAGAACGTTATCGTATTATTGTTTCAAAGACTAAGGATCCTTCTTATGACTAAGTACCGTGTGCAAACAGGTGGAAAACTCTATCTGGCTGGTGAATATGCCATATTATTCCCGGGTCAGTATGCTCTGATTAAAAATATTCCGATCTACATGACGGCTGATATAGAGGAGGCTGAAAGCTATCAGCTCTTTTCAGATATGTTTGATTACAGCGTAGATTTGACCCCTAATCAAGACTATAGATTGATTCAAAAGACTATTGCTGTAGGTGAGACATACTTACTTAGTCAGGGCTTCTCACTAAAGGCATTTCATCTCTCTATTTCAGGTAAGATGGAAAGTCAAGGAAAGAAGCTGGGGATTGGGTCTAGTGGTAGTGTTACCATATTGGTATTAAAGGCTATGGCTGCACTTTATGATGTGGATTGGTCAGCCGATCTTCTGTTTAAGCTAGCTTCTTATACCCTCATTATGCTAGGAGATAATGGCTCAATGGGAGATTTGGCCTGTATTGCTTACGATGACCTCGTTCTCTTTAAGGCTTTTGATCGTCAAATGGTAGCCCATTGGATAGAGACAGAACCTATTTTAGGGGTCTTAACTAAAGATTGGCATTATGAGATACATGAAGTTCAGGTTGCTCTGCCAGTGGAGTGGCTGATAGGATGGACCGGGAAGCCTTCTATTTCTCGAGAGATGATCACTCAAGTTAAATCTGCTATATCTCAAACTTTCCTGGAGCAGACACAATCGGCTGTATTATCCTTAGTAAATGCTTTGGAAAGAGGTGACCAAGAGATCATCGAGGCTGAGCTGTCGCAGGTATCTCTTCTCTTAGAACGACTTCATCCGGCTATTTACACGGAAGATTTAAGACTCTTGGTCAGAGCTACAGATGGCTTAAATGCTATAGCTAAATCCTCTGGAGCAGGCGGAGGTGACTGTGGTATTGCCCTCTCTTTTGATGCTATTTCTAGTAGAACACTAATAGAAAGGTGGCGGGAATCAGGGATAGAGCTGATTTCTCGCCAAAACTGAAGATGAATCGTAAAGATCAGCATATCCAACATGCGCTGGATTATCAGTCCCCCTATAATAGTTTTGATGAAATGGAGCTTATCCAGGCTTCTTTGCCCAAGTATGATTTGGCAGCTATTGACATATCTACTGAGTTCGCAGGTCATCAGTGGTCGTCCCCTTTTTACATTAATGCTATGACTGGAGGATCTACACGGGCTAAGATAATCAATCAAAAGCTAGCTCAGGTAGCGCAAGCATGCGATTTATTATTTGTAACCGGTTCTTACAGTGCTGCTTTGGCAAGTGGTGTAGATGATTCTTATGATGTACGGTTGGTTGCTCCAGATGTCAAGCTAGGAACTAATATAGGTCTGGATAAGTCTGTTGAATTAGCTGTACAAACGGTAAAGGAGATGGATCCTTTACTTCTACAGATTCATATTAATGTGATGCAAGAGCTTCTAATGCCGGAAGGAGAGCGTTCATTTGCTCACTGGCGTCAGCACTTGGAAGATTATATCAGATTGCTAGATGTCCCTTTAGTACTGAAGGAAGTTGGGTTTGGTATGGATCGCCAGTCCATTTTGGATGCTGCAGAATTGGGCATTACAACCTTCGATATTTCTGGTCGAGGCGGAACTAGTTTTGCCTATATTGAGAACCAAAGAGGTGCTCAGCGTCACTATCTCAATGATTGGGGGCAATCTACTGCGCAAACCCTTCTTGCTTGCAAAGATTTATCCAATGACCTTGAAATCTTAGCAAGTGGAGGCATTCGTCATCCGCTTGATATGATAAAGGCTATGGTATTAGGAGCAAGAGGAGTTGGCCTATCAAGAACTTTCTTAAAGTTAGTGGAGGAGAAATCTGTTGAGGATGTTATCGCTATAGTAGAGACATGGAAGGAAGATTTGAAAATCATCATGTGTGCGCTTAACTGTCGAACGATTGACCAACTTAGACAGGTTGATTATTTATTATATGGACGATTAAAAGAAGCCAATCAAATTAGTTGACGCTTGGGCTATATGGGAATAAACTATAGATAGAAAGTGGTTGTGGATCACATTTTCAATCTAATAAATAGATCCCAATGTCTTTACCTATGGAGGTATGTTATGATTACATTGACGTATACAGATGCTTATAAAATTGAGCGGACACAAACTTATGACAAGCCAACAGACTTTATCCAGGCGCTTACAGGTTGTTTGACCATACCAGATAGCTATCCGGTAACGGGTGTCACCTATGACGGTAAAGATCTTGGCTACAAAGGAACTGTTGGCGGACTCTTCCAAAAGTTTGTTAACTTTGATTGGGCAACTGTTTAATAATATAAAAAATAAGAGTGGGACAGAAGTTATTTCCAAGAATTTGATTTCTATTCCACTCTTGTATATAAATTTGGCAAAATAAATAAGGTTGAGCGCTTGAACTCAGCCTTATTTTTATTGTTATCACTATAACATAGTGTAGACAATAGCTATATATTGAAGGGCGGAAGCCAGTAGAATAAAGAGGTGCCAGATCATATGGTCATATGGTCTTTTTCTGGCATAGAAGATAGCACCAATGGTATAGGAAAGTCCACCAGCTAGCATGAGTCCCCAAAAGAGGGTGCCAGTCTTTGTGATGATAGCTGGAATGATAAAGACTGCCAACCAGCCCATGAGTAAATAGAGAATCAGACTAAATTTTTCATTAATCGTTTTTGCAAAAATCTTATATAAGATGCCAAAAATAGTGGTTCCCCACTGTAAAAGAATGATGAGATAGCCGAGCCACCCTCCTACAAGGGATAGAGCAATGGGAGTATAAGAACCTGCAATAGCAATGTAAATCATGCTGTGGTCAATAATACGTAAGACATACTTTTGCGGAGAGTTGTACTGCATGGAATGGTAAATAGTCGAAGATAAAAACATCAAAAAGAGACTGATGATAAAAATGGACATGCCTATGCTGGCTTTAAGACCATAGGTCTCATAACTGAAAGAAGCGGTGATAGGCAGTAGGACTAGCATGGCTACTGATCCAATAGCATGAGTGACACTGTTAGCAACTTCTTCACCGAGTGATAGGCGTTTGCTGAGTTTTACTGTGTACGATGGGTTCATAGGTCATCTCCTTGAATATGGCTAACCAATTGGTAGGTATGGTGATAGAGCTCTAGAGTTTGACAGGCCGCTTGGATCACCTCTGGAATATGTGATTGATTGTGATGGTTCATCCCATCAGCAAAAGCATCATAGCAGACCTGAGAATCATATTTTTGAGTCATTATCTCGATGGCCTGGCTGAGCTCTTGAATAGAAAAAATTGGCTTAAAGGTGGTGATAGCTATCAAGCGGGCAAGGTGCTTACGGCTGTATTTTTTCTTGACAGGCTTATCGATGAGTCCATGCTTGACATAGTTGTTAATCATAGATGCTGTCAGCCCCTTGTCACTATCCTGACGTTCTGATTGTGTGACTTGATTGACGTAAAGTAAGACTTGGTCTAGATAGAGCTCTATATCAGGCAGATCATTCCATTTGGGAAAAGTATCGGACATATTCACCTCCGTATAATCTAGTATTGATAACTAGATTATACGTTTATAATAATCAAAGGTCAAGTTATAACTGCAATTATAAAATAAAAAATACCAACAGGAGTCATTTATTGCTGCTATAAAATTTTTCAGGGAGTGACTAGGGCTGCTATAGCCCATCAGTTTTTGTTCAGCTTTCTGGACCCGTAAATTGAGTAATAAAAGAGGTCGAGAACTTTTATCTCGGCCTCTTTAATCTAAGTCTTCTAAAATTCTTTTAGCTGTTTCAAGGTTCATATGCTTTTCTTTAAGTAATTGAGCAACAAGAGGTGCCACCTGATTGTCTGTAGCACCGGCAAGCAGGGCTAAAGATTTTGCTTGAAGCTTCATATGACCTGCTTGGATGCCTGTGCTTACCAGAGCCTTCATAG
Organism: Streptococcus sp. ALY_211; assembly: GCF_058314555.1. Taxonomy (NCBI): domain Bacteria; kingdom Bacillati; phylum Bacillota; class Bacilli; order Lactobacillales; family Streptococcaceae; genus Streptococcus; species Streptococcus sp. ALY_211. The sequence continues at coordinate 14,198 of NZ_JBZFUN010000009.1, forward strand.
CTGCAAAATTTTGTGCTAAGCCTAAGGATACAGCTAGACTGGCTAGGGTCTTTGCGTCAGGGTGTTCTAATAGCTTGTGGGCTATTGAGACGCTGGGGTTTAACCCAATAGACCCTCCTTTGCTAGCAACAGGCATGGGCAAGGTCAGCTGTCCGATCAGTTGATGCCTGTCACGGTCAAATGTCCAAGTGGAAAGCCCTCTGTAACTGCCTGATGATGCAGCGTAAGCATGGCCTCCAGCTTCAATAGCTCGCCAGTCGTTGCCAGTTGCTATGAGTAAGGCATCAATACCATTGAAAATTCCCTTATTGTGAGTACTAGCTCGGTAGGGGTCAACTTGAGCTAGTTGAGAAGCCTCTTGTATTTTTTGAGCTAGCTCCAGCGATTCTTCCTTATGACGGCTTAAAAAGCGTAGGTCGACCTGACAGCGGGCTGTGACCAGACTCTCAGTTGCGTAATTAGATAGAATAGCCATAAGAGATTGTCCCTGGCTGATTTTTTCGAGCTCAGGTGCTAAAGCCTCCATCATAGTATTAATCATGTTAGCCCCCATGGCTTCCTGAGTATCTACGCTGATGTAGACAATGAGAAACTGGTCTTTTTGTTCCAACCAAAGATCTCGTGCCCCACCCCCACGTTTAACAATAGATGGATGGGCAGCATCTGCTAGGGTTAGTAGAGCGTCCTTGACAGCTAAGATCTCTTTTTGAGCACGAGAGATGTCGGGCAGATGGTTCAGAGCAATTTGGCCAATCATACGACGCTCGTGGATTTTTGTAGAAAAGCCTCCAGAGCGCTTGATGAGTTTAGCTGCGTAACTAGCAGCAGCAACGACTGATGGCTCTTCTGTAACCATTGGAAGCTGGTAGATGTGGCCATCAACTAGAAAATCTGGAGCTAGGCTCATGGGGAGAGCCAGTCGGCCAATAGTATTTTCTGCCATTTGGTTGGCGGTTTCTAGCGGCAAGAGCACTTGTGATTTTAGATCCTGCGCCTCTTCAGTAGTGAGAATTTGATTGCTTATTAGCTGTTCCCAGCGCTCCTGAGGTGTTTTTTTTGAAAATCCTGTCCAAGATACCATATAAACTTCCTTAATATTCGTTTTTAGATCTTAAAATTATACCACAAGTAGAAATTTTCTGTAAATTTAGCTAGTTTTTGGTATAATGAGCCTAAATAATTCACGATAAGGAGACTGAGATCATGTCTGTTAAAGTTGCTTTGCTTGGTTTTGGAACGGTAGCGAGTGGGATTCCTTTTTTACTTAAAGAAAATGAGAAAAAAATTACTTCAGGGGCTCATACAGCATTTGATATTGCTAAAGTTTTGGTTAGAGATGATGCTGAAAAAGAGAGGCTAGTAGCAGCTGGTCATAGCTATGAGTTTGTGACAGATGTTGATGAGATTTTAAACGACAACAGTATTGCTATTGTTGTAGAATTGATGGGGCGTATTGAGCCTGCTCGGACATTTATTAAGCAAGCTTTAATGGCAGGGAAGCATGTCGTTTCAGCCAATAAGGATTTGATTGCAACACATGGTAGTGAATTGATTGCTCTAGCTCAAGAAAAAGGCGTCGCTTTTTACTATGAGGCAGCCGTTGCAGGGGGGATTCCGATTCTTCGTACCTTGGCTAATTCCCTAGTTTCTGATAAGGTTACCCGTATCTTAGGTGTTCTCAATGGGACATCAAACTTTATGATGACTAAGATGGTGGATGAGGGCTGGACTTATGATGAGGCTCTGAAAACTGCTCAGGAACTGGGTTATGCTGAGAGTGATCCAACCAATGATGTTGAAGGGATTGATGCAGCTTATAAGGCGGTCATTCTCAGTCAATTTGGATTTGGTATGACTATTAATTTAGATGATGTTGCTCATCAAGGGATCTCAACGATTACCCCAGAAGATGTAGCAGTAGCACAAGAGTTAGGGTATGTGATTAAGCTAGTTGGTGATGTGCGAGAAACTGTCTCAGGTATTTCTGCGCAAGTTTTACCGACCTTCATTCCTAAGGAACACCCTTTAGCAAGTGTCAACGGGGTGATGAATGCGGTCTTTGTGGAGTCCATTGGGATAGGTGAATCCATGTATTATGGACCGGGGGCTGGTCAAAAGCCTACAGCCACTTCTGTTATGGCAGATATCGTCCGCATTGGTCGTCGTATCCAAGAGGGGAATGTTGGTAAGTCATTTAATGAATACAGCCGTCCAGCACAATTAGCTAATCCGGCTGATGTTCAGAGTCGCTATTATTTTTCACTGACAGTTCCCGATAAAAAGGGACAGATTTTGCGTTTGTCTGAAATATTCAATGGTGAGGACATTTCCTTTTCTCAAGTTTTGCAACAAAGAGGAGATGGGCATAAAGCGCAGATTGTTATTGTGACACATGCCCTAAGTCTGACTCAGTTAGAGAATGTTCAAGCTAAGTTAAAAGCACAAAAGGACTTTGAGTTGATCAATAGTTTTAAGGTTTTAGGGGAATAAAGAGAGACCGAGCCGAAAATCATCTCGTTCTGGATTTGTATCGGGGACTCTTCTAGGTACGTTTCGTACCTTTTTGCTTTTCTTTATTATTTGATACGGATAGTAAATAGACAAAGCTGTAAGTGTTTAAGGAGAATTTTACTTCTCCCTAATTCTAATGTCTATTGTGGCTCCGGCTCCCACGAATTAGTTTGGTAATGTTTCCGCTCGAGCCTGGGAGGAGCGGTGAGGAAATAGAATATGAAAATTACAGTTCCGGCAACCTCAGCTAACCTTGGACCGGGATTTGATTCGGTAGGGATAGCTCTCTCTAGATATTTGACTATTGAGGTATTGGAGGCTAGTGATGATTGGGAAGTGCTTCATGATTTAGGAGATATTCCCAGTGATGCTAATAATCTTTTGGTGCAAACAGCTCTGAGAGTGGCACCTGATCTAAGGCCCCACCGTATTCGGATGACTTCTAATATTCCTTTGGCACGGGGACTTGGATCTTCTAGCTCTGTTATTGTGGCCGGGATTGAACTGGCTAATCAGTTGGCCCGATTAGATCTCTCTCAGCAAGAGAAGGTCAATTTGGCAACAAAGATTGAAGGGCATCCTGATAATGTCGCCCCAGCTATTTGGGGTAATTTGGTCATATCCTCTTATGTTAATGAAGAAGTGGCAAGTATTGTAGCAGATTTTCCAGCCTGCGATTTTGTCGCCTTTATTCCTGACTATGAATTGAAAACGAGTGACAGTCGAGATGTCCTGCCAACTTCCATGTCTTATCAGGAAGCTGTTGCAGCTTCTTCAGTCGCTAACGTAGCTGTTGCAGCTCTTTTGGTAGGGGATTTGTCAAGGGCTGGAAGAGAGATTCAAGAAGATCGCTTTCATGAAATCTACCGACAAAAATTGATACCGGAGTTCAACCCTATCAGGGATTTGGCTAAAGCGTTTGGTGCTTATGCAACTTACTTATCAGGAGCTGGACCGACTGTTATGACACTTTTGCCGACTGGTAGGGGTGGGGATTTTCTATCAGCCTTATCGGAAATGGAACTTAATGGTGAGAGTGCCCAGCTAATGGTCGACACCCAAGGAGTTCGGTGTGAGTAAGAGACAGAAAGGCTTGCTGCTAGGAGTTTTGGCTTATCTTCTGTGGTCTTTGTTATCGATTTATTGGAAGCTCTTAGCTGGAGTAGATCCCTACGTAACCTTTTCTTATCGCATTATTTGGAGTTTCCTGACCATGCTGGTCTATGTATTTGTGACTAGACAAACAGCTCGCTTTAAAAGAGAGCTGTCAGCCTTGTGGTTCCATAAGCATCAGTTGGGGCAGGCAATACTAGCTAGTGGCATGATTGCCCTCAATTGGCTGACTTACATCTATGCGATTTCGCAGGGGCAGGCGACTCAAGCTAGTCTTGGTTACTACATGATGCCTTTAGTATCCGTTTTGTTAGCACTTTTTGTTCTTAAGGAAAAATTAACACGGGCAAGGGGAGTTGCAGTTTTAGTAGCTGCCCTCGGTGTGGTCTTCTTAGTTTATCAGACGGGAAGGTTGCCTTATGTTACCCTAATTTTGGCCTTTAGTTTTGGTTTTTATGGTTTGCTGAAAAAGGAAATAGCCTTGTCCAGTGATGTTGCTATGCTTTTTGAAGCAGGTATTATTTTGCCTTTGGTGGTGATTTATCTTTTATTTTTTGCTAAGGAAAAAAACCTTTTGGACTATAGTTTTCTTCAAACTATCTTATTGATTTTATCGGGGCTAGTGACAGCCGTCCCCCTCTTGCTTTATGCGGAGGCTTTGAAACGTGCCCCGCTTAGTCTTATTGGCTTTATACAATATATGAACCCAACCTTGCAGCTTTTGATTGCTTTGGTCATTTTCCGAGAAACAATCAATCGAGGGCAGATTTATGGTCTTATTTTTATTTGGGCGGCCATTGCAATCTTCATTCTTGAGCAGGTTATTTATTTAAGAAAGAAAAGGTCTGAGCCAAAAATCAGTAAGTCGTGATTTTTATCACGATTTTGATTGCCCCCGCTCTCTTATTTTTAGGTGATAGGCTTTGGCAGTCTATCCCCAGACTGCCAAAGTCCACAGGACTGTTTAAAGGGGGGAGGACTGAAAATAGGATGCGCCTCGAGGTAAGGACAGCCAACCACTGCGTTAATCTGGTAACTTTAGCATAGGTCTAACGAGTCTGGACTTTTGTCCCAGACTCACTGATTTTTATCCAACTTTTTTCAAGTGCTTAATATGTGAAAGGATTTTATATGACTTACCAAGAAGCCTTAGAGTGGATTCATGCTCGATTGAGCTTTGGTATCAAGCCAGGACTTGATAGGATGGCTTGGATGCTTAATGAGTTGGGAAATCCACAGGAATATTTGCAGGGTATCCATGTGGTTGGAACCAATGGCAAGGGGTCTGTCGTTAATAATTTGCAGCATATCTTTAGTCAGGCAGGCTATGAAGTTGGCACCTTTACCTCACCCTATATTATGGATTTTAGGGAGCGCATTGCGATTAATGGGCAAATGATTACGAAAGAAGATTTGCTCTCCTGTGTTGATTTGGTAAAGCCAGTGGTAGAGCGCCTACCTCGAGAGACGTCTTACGAGGAGGCAACTGAATTTGAAGTTATCACTACGGTGATGTTTCTCTATTTTGGTCGTATTCACCCAGTAGATATTGCTATCATAGAAGCTGGTATGGGAGGAAGAGATGATTCGACCAATTGTTTCCAAGCATTGGCTGTTGTTTGTCCCTCTATTGGGCTCGATCATCAAGCTGTTCTAGGCGACAGTTATGCAGCGATCGCTGCCAATAAGGCTGCTGTTCTAAAAGCAGGTGAGCCCTTGGTGATGGCTATTAGACAGGAAGAGGCTAGGCAGGCTTTTTTGGATAGGGCTAGGATTGTTGGGTCGCCAGTTTATGAATATGGTAAGAATTTTTCGCTAGAGCCATCACAGATAGGCTATAATTTTCATCTAAGGGATGTGGATCTGGAAGGTTTGCATCCTGCTATGCCTGGGCAACACCAAGTTTCAAATGCAGCTCTGGCTGTTGCGACAGCCAGCTTGTTGCGTGGACGCTATCCCAAGGTTACAGATGATACCATTCGACTGGGACTGTCTCAAGCTAAATGGCTGGGACGTACAGAAATAATGGCAGATAATCTCATGATTGATGGTGCTCATAATAGAGAAAGTGTTCAGGCTCTAATCGATTTGATAAGAAGAGATTATGCAGATAAATCGATCAAAATTTTATTCGCTGCTATCACTACCAAGCCGATTACTGATATGCTTTTGAATTTGGAGAGGCTGGGGACAATCTGGGTGACAAGTTTTGATTATCCCAATAGTCTAGATGTGCTAGATTATCCTGATCAGTATGATAGGGTAGATTCGTTTGAGGATTGGTTTTCTAAAATCTATCAGCCAGATGATCGGGATACACTCTATATTGTAACGGGCTCTCTTTATTTTATCGCCCAAGTTCGTCATTGGCTTTTGAAAGATCAGCCTAACTGAGGTATAATTAGTACCTAATAAGATGATAAGAGGATATTATGATTGATCAAGAGAAAGCAGAAAATGCTATCTATCAACTTTTAGAGGCTATTGGTGAAGATCCTAATCGCGAAGGGCTTCTAGATACGCCAAAACGTGTCGCAAAAATGTATGCGGAGATGTTTGCCAGCTTGAATGAAGATCCAAAAGACCAGTTTACCGCTGTTTTTACAGAAAATCATGAGGAAGTGGTATTGGTTAAGGATATTCCTTTTTATTCTATGTGCGAGCATCATCTGGTTCCTTTTTATGGGGTGGCTCATGTTGCTTACCTTCCTAATCACGGTCAGGTGACTGGGCTAAGTAAGCTAGCTAGAGCAGTAGAAGTAGCGAGTAAGCGTCCACAGCTGCAAGAACGTTTAACAGAGCAGGTTGCTAGCGCCTTGGTTCAAGCCTTGGATCCTAAAGGGGTCTTTGTCATGGTTGAGGCAGAGCATATGTGTATGACTATGAGAGGGATTAAGAAACCTGGTAGTAAAACAATTACCACAGTTGCTAAGGGAATTTATCGTGAAGATACTGTTGCCCGCCAAGAATTGCTGAGCTTAATGAAGGGATAAGGGATGAAAATAGGAAAGCACACTATAGATGGTAATGCCTGCATCATGGGTGTTTTAAATGTGACACCGGATTCTTTTTCAGATGGTGGTCGTTATACTGAGCTGGCCAATGCCCTGTCTCAGGTTCAGGATATGATTACTGCCGGTGCAAAAATTATTGATGTTGGCGGTGAATCGACACGTCCGGGTGCTGATTTTGTTTCCGAGGAAGAGGAAATCAGTCGTATTGTTCCAGTGATTAAAGCTATTAAAGCAAGATTTGATATTCTTGTTAGCATCGATACCTATAAGACAGCAACAGCTAAGGCTGCGCTGGAGGCTGGTGCCGATATTCTTAATGATGTTTGGTCTGGATTGTACGATGGTCAGATGTTTGAATTGGCAGCTCAAGCTGATGTCCCAATTATTCTTATGCATAATCAGTCTAGCGAAGATTACCAAGATATTGTCCAAGATGTCAGTTATTTTTTGGCTCAGCGTGCTCAAGTAGCACTTGAAGCTGGGGTCCGTCCTGATAATATATGGATTGATCCAGGTTTTGGCTTTGCCAAGAATGCCCAGCAAAATATTGCTTTATTAAAAGGATTAGACCGCCTCTGCCATCTGGGCTACCCTGTTTTGTTTGGTATCTCACGTAAGCGTGTGGTGGATTATCTGCTTGGTGGTCATACTCAAGCAAATGAACGAGATATGGGAACGGCAGCTCTATCGGCCTATGCTATCTCAAAGGGGTGCCAAATTGTACGGGTTCATAATGTTGAGGCTAATCGTGACATCGTTAAGGTTATCAGCCAGCTGATGTGAGGGAAAAATGGATAAGATTTTATTGACAGGGTGCCGTTTTTATGGGTATCACGGTGCTTTGCCTGAAGAAAATGTCCTAGGGCAGATTTTTATGATTGATGCTGAACTTGGTTTGGATTTAACAGCAGCATCGCAGAGTGATCGTCTAGAAGACACGGTACATTATGGTCAAGTCTTCGATGTGATTAAGTATCAAACTGAGAATCAGAGTTACCAGCTTTTAGAGCGACTCGGTGGTGCTATCTGCCGAGATATTTTTGAGCAATTTCCTACTGTTGTGACTATCAGACTGAAGATCACTAAGGAAAATCCTCCCATTGCCGGTCACTATGATAGCGTAGGGATTATTTTGGAGCGCAGTCGATGAATCGTGTTTATCTCAGCTTGGGAACTAATAGAGGTGATCGCTTATCTTATCTTGAGAAAGCCTTAGGGGCGATTGAGGCCTTGCCAGAAACTAAACTGATAAGCTGCGCTTCTATCTATGAAACACCTGCTTGGGGCTTGACTGATCAGGCAGATTTTTTAAATACAGTCTGTTTGATTAGAACGAACTTGGTGCCCCTTGTTTTACTTGAGCACTGTCAGGCCATCGAGCTGTCACTTGGGCGGACAAGAGAGATTCATTGGGGACCTCGGACCATTGATATTGATATTCTTCTCTATAATGATGATCAAATCAACTTACCTGAGCTTGAGATCCCCCATCCTTATATGAGGGAACGTGCTTTTGTTTTGGTTCCATTATTAGAGATTGCTCCCCAGCTTAGGGAGCCTGTCAGCCAGGTAAGCTATAGAGATGATCTGCGAAAGTTGGATGTATCTCAAATTAAGCGTCTATCCTGATTCCTTTTTTATATCTCGCTTTCTTTAAAAATCTCTAGGACTTTATCGCAAAAGAGGTATAAATCTGCTATAATATTAATCGGCTTTATGCCGACTTTTTTAATGTAAGTTTGGAAATAGTATGATTGAAAAAATGAAGCAAATTCTTGAAGGTATTGATATTCGTATTGATGAACCTTTGAGAAAATATACCTATACAAAAGTGGGAGGCCCTGCAGATTTCTTGGCCTTCCCTCGCAATCGCTACGAGTTAGCCCGAGTTGTCAAATTTGCTAACGAAGAAGGTATCCCTTGGATGGTTCTTGGTAACGCTAGTAATTTGATTGTTCGTGAGGGGGGGATTCGTGGCTTTGTTATCATGTTTGATAAGCTCAGTACGGTGACAGTCAATGGTTATACTATTGAGGCTGAAGCAGGTGCTAACTTAATAGAGACAACCAAGGTTGCTCAATTTCATAGCCTGACCGGTTTTGAGTTTGCCGCTGGTATTCCTGGAAGTATCGGCGGTGCTGTCTTTATGAATGCTGGTGCCTATGGTGGTGAGGTTGCTCATATCCTGGTATCCGTACAGGTTTTAAATAAAGAAGGTGATGTGCGTATTGTTGAGGGAAAGGATATGGCCTTTGGTTACCGTCATTCTCTCCTTCAGAACACTGGGGAAGTAGTTATCTCAGCTAAGTTTGCTCTTAAGCCAGGAGATTATACACAAATTACCAATGAGATGAAGCGACTTAATCATCTTAGGGAGCTTAAGCAGCCTCTGGAATACCCATCGTGCGGCTCGGTCTTTAAGCGCCCAGTTGGTCATTTTGCAGGACAACTTATCATGGAGGCTGGTCTTATGGGCCATCGTATCGGTGGTGTAGAGGTGTCTAAGAAGCATGCTGGCTTCATGGTCAATGTAGCTGATGGAACGGCTGATGATTATGAAGCTTTGATTGCTGATGTGATCGAGAAAGTTGAGCTTCATTCAGGTATCCGTTTAGAACCAGAGGTTCGTATTATTGGTGATTATCAAAACTAAGACCTTTAGGAGGAATTATGCAGATTGGCTAAGCCGATTATCTCATTTAAGAATGTCACAAAGACCTTTGAGGATAGTGGCACTCAAGTTTTAAAAAATATCAATTTTGAGCTGGAGCAAGGGAAATTTTATACTCTACTGGGAGCCTCTGGTTCTGGAAAATCGACCATACTCAATATTATTGCCGGTCTCTTGGAAGCGACCAGTGGTGATATCTACCTTGATGGTAAGCGGATCAATGATATCCCTATCAATAAGCGAGATGTGCATACGGTTTTTCAGAACTATGCTCTTTTTCCGCATATGACTGTCTTCGATAATGTCGCTTTTCCCTTGAAATTAAAGAAAGTGGATAAGGCTCAGATCAAGGAGCGTGTCAAAGAGGCGCTCAAGATGGTTAGACTGGACGGTTATGAAAGGCGCAGTATTCAGAAGTTGTCTGGAGGTCAGCGTCAGCGCGTGGCTATTGCACGTGCCATTATCAATCAACCGAAAGTTGTCTTGTTGGATGAGCCTTTATCAGCTTTGGATCTCAAGCTGCGTACCGAAATGCAGTATGAGTTGAGAGAACTCCAGCAACGTTTGGGGATCACCTTTGTCTTTGTCACTCACGATCAAGAAGAGGCTCTAGCAATGAGTGACTGGATTTTTGTGATGAATGATGGTGAAATTGTTCAATCTGGGACACCAGTAGATATCTATGATGAGCCTATCAATCATTTTGTGGCTACCTTTATTGGGGAATCCAATATTGTCAATGGCACTATGATCGAAGATTATCTGGTGGAATTCAATGGTAAGCGGTTTGAGGCAGTAGATGGTGGTATGCGTCCCAATGAGCCTGTAGAAGTGGTTATCCGTCCAGAAGATTTACAGATTACGCTACCTGACAGTGGGAAATTGCAAGTCAAGGTTGATACGCAGCTTTTTCGTGGGGTACACTATGAAATTATAGCTTATGATGATTTGGGCAATGAATGGATGATTCATTCGACACGTAAGGCTATAGAAGGAGAAGTTATCGGGCTTGATTTTACTCCTGAGGACCTCCATATCATGCGCCTCAATGAGACCGAAGAAGAATTTGATGCCCGTATTGAAGAATATGTTGAGCTTGAAGAGCCAGAGGAAGGTCTGATCAATGCTATAGAGGGGGAGCGTCATGAAAAAGATTAATGTTTTTTTCGCCCTCCCTTATCTTTTGTGGCTCTTATTATTTGTTGTCGCACCAGTTGGTATGATTGTGTTCCAGTCTTTCTTTAATCAAGAGGGGCAATTAAGTTTAGAGAACTATCAAACTGTTTTTAGTTCTTGGACTTATCTGCGCATGGGAATGAATTCGATTCTATATGCGGGGATTATTACACTACTGACTTTGATTTTAAGTTATCCTACGGCTTTTATCTTGACCAGACTGAAAAGAAAACAGCTCTGGCTTATGTTGATCATTCTACCAACTTGGGTAAACCTCCTTCTAAAAGTCTACGCTTTTATGGGGATTTTAGGACAAGATGGTAGTGTCAATCATTTTTTGACATTTATGGGGATTGGTCCTAAGCAGTTGCTTTTTACTGATTTTTCTTTTATTGTTGTGGCTGCTTATATTGAATTACCCTTCATGATTTTACCAATTTTCAACGCCTTAGATGATTTGGATACTAACCTCATTTATGCTAGTCAAGATTTAGGAGCTAATCGTTGGCAGACTTTTTGGCGGGTGATTTTCCCCCTATCTTTGAACGGTGTCCGCTCTGGTGTTCAGTCGGTTTTTATTCCCAGTCTCAGTCTTTTTATGCTGACACGTTTGATTGGGGGCAATCGTGTGATTACTCTAGGAACGGCGATTGAGCAGCATTTTCTCATCACGCAAAACTGGGGTATGGGATCCACCATTGGTGTTATTTTAATTATTGCTATGGTAGCTATCATGACTTTGACCAAGGAAAGGGGCGCTAATGGGTAAATTTGCCAAGTCTTACTTGACTGTTGTTTTCTGCTTGCTCTACCTTCCTATTTTTTATTTAATTTTTTATTCTTTTAACAGCAGTGGGGGGATGAGTCAGTTTACTGATTTCACATGGGCGCATTATCAGGCTGTTTTTTCTGATAGTCGTCTGATGTTGATTCTTGTTCAGACATTTTTTCTAGCTTTTTTAAGCGCCTTACTAGCGACTTTTATTGGTACCTTTGGTGCTATCTTTATCCATCAGGTCAAAAAAAGATACAATCAAGGTTTATTGGTGCTCAACAACGTCCTCATGGTTTCACCAGATGTGATGACTGGAGCTAGCTTTCTCATTCTCTTTACCTTTATTGGTTTTCAGCTCGGGCTGTGGTCTGTCTTACTCAGTCATGTTGCCTTTTCTATCCCTATTGTGGTTTTGATGGTGTTACCCAGGCTCCAAGAAATGAATCCAGATATGATCAATGCTGCTTATGACTTGGGAGCGACTCGTTTTCAAATGCTGCGTTCTGTCATGCTTCCCTATCTGACACCAAGTATCATTGCTGGCTATTTTATGGCTTTCACCTACTCATTGGATGATTTTGCGGTGACTTTCTTTGTTACTGGAAATGGTTTTTCTACTTTAGCGGTTGAAATCTATTCACGCGCTCGTCGAGGCATTTCACTAGAAATTAATGCCTTATCTACCATTATTTTTTTGGTTAGCATCCTTTTGGTGATAGGTTATTACTTTATTAGCAAGGAAGAAGGTAGCCAAGATGCGTAGGTTGTATTTATTCATCACAGGTATATTCAGTGTCGTTCTTATTCTTTTTTTCATCATGCTTAGCTTGACACAAGAGCAGTCTAGTCATGATCAGGCTAATAGCTTGGTTATCTATAATTGGGGGGATTATATTGATCCTGAGCTGATTGCTAAGTTTGAAAAAGAGAAGGGGATCACTGTTCAGTATGAGACCTTTGATTCAAATGAGGCTATGTATACTAAAATTGAACAGGGTGGTACCCGATATGATATTGCAGTTCCAAGCGATTATATGATCGATAAAATGGCCAGGGAAAATCTTTTGGTTAAGCTGGATAAATCTAAAATCAAGGGACTAGACCATATCGATCCACAGTTTACAGGCAAAAGTTTTGATCCTGATAATAGCTACTCAATCCCCTATTTTTGGGGAACGGTAGGTATTATCTATAATGACCAATTAGTTACGTCTGCCCCTAGGCATTGGAAGGATCTTTGGAAGCCAGAATATCGCCATCAGATCATGCTAGTAGATGGTGCTAGAGAAGTGATGGGGATGGGACTTAACGCTTTGGGATACAGTGTCAATACTAAGGACTATAGTCAGCTCAATCAAGCATCTGATAAATTGAGTCATTTGACGCCCAATATCAAGGCGATTGTAGGCGATGAAATGAAAGGTTATTTGATCAATGGAGATGCAGCTATTGGTGTAAGTTTCTCTGGGGAGGCTAGAGAAATGTTAGATAGCAATGAGCATCTTCATTATGTTCTTCCTTCTGAAGGCTCCAATCTTTGGTTTGATAATATTGTCATTCCAAAAACAGTAGTCAATAAAAAAGCAGCCTATGCCTTTATTTCCTTTATGTTAGATCCTAAAAATGCTGCTCAAAATGCGGAGTATATCGGTTATGCAACCCCAAATGCAGCTGCTAAGAAGCTATTGCCTAAGGAAGTGACAGGTGATCCTTCCTTTTATCCATCAGCAGCTGTTATTAAAAATTTAGAAGTCTATGATAATTTAGGAGCTAATTGGTTAGGCATTTATAATGATCGCTATTTACAATTTAAAATGTATAGACGCTAAAAGGAGTTTGAGATAAGTTCTTAAACTCTTTTATTTTTTGTATTGAATGCTCCAGGCATTAATTTTTAGCCCATTAGTCGTTTAGCCATGTAGAGTAGTCAAATTATTATTTAACTTTAACAATAGTCTGTTACAATAGGGTGTATGTCGAAATGAGGTTACTGTTATGAAAATTGAGCGTGTCTACAATAATAATGTCGTCCAAATAGAAGAAGAGGGCACTGAAATCATTCTTATGGGGAAGGGGTTGGGTTTTCAAAAGAAGCCGGGTGATGTGGTTGATTCTAAAAAAATTGAAAAGCGTTTTGTTCTTGAAGAGACTCAGAGGTCATTTGATCATATCAGTGAATTATCGCGCGTTTATCAAGATTTGACAGATGATGAGTTATCTCTTGTTTTAGCGATTATTGCTTATGGACAAGAGATATTGGAGCAGACTTTTGAGATTTCTCTCTACATTGCCTTGGCAGATCATCTTCACTATGCTATCGCTAGGACCAAAGAGGGGATTAATCTGCAGAATCCTCTGGCTTGGGAAGTGAGAAAATTCTATCCCAAGGTCTATGCTATTGGATTAAAAGCTCTTGCAATGATTAAAGAGAGTTTGGGGGTGACGATGGACGAAGGTGAAGCGGCCTCTATCGCTTTGCACTTTATTAATGCTCAAAAAGAAACAACTCTCCCTCATACTAGTCAGCAGATTCAGCAAATTGTGATCAACTGTCTAGAAATTGTCCGACTTCATTTTGGTTACCTGGCTCCAGAGGATTCGATCAGCTATAATCGGTTTGTCACCCATCTTCAATATTTTGCTCAGCGAGTAGTCAGCGGCAGTGTTCAGGGAGCTAATGATGATTTTCTCTACGAACAAGTCCAACTCAACTATCGAGAGGCTTTTAGCTGTACTTTGAAAATTAAGGACTATATCCAGGAGCAGTTTAATTTTCAAATGAGCAAAGATGAACAAGTCTATCTGACCATCCATATCCAGCGTCAGCAGAATCAAGCGTAGGGTTGAGAGAGTGAGAAAAATCGCGGTTCCTTTACTTTTATTTTTGTCAAATAATTATAATGAAAGCCCTTGCAATTTTCTAACTATTTGATATAATGGTGGTGTTAATAAGGATTGTTACTGTAAGGCAGGCAAAACCTAAATAAATACGAGATGGCGTCGTATGCTAAAAAGCATAGATGAGTCTTTGGTATTTGTTTAGGTTTTTGTTTTGTCTAAACGGCTAACATTTCTATTTTGGAGCTGGCTTAGATGGATTTGTTTATGACAGACAAGTTAGCTAAGCTACATCTTATGAAAGGAGCCTAGGTATGGCTAAAGATTATACGGAATTAGCTCAGGATATTGTCGAACACGTCGGTGGTAAAGACAATATTGTTAAGCTGGTCCATTGTGTGACACGTTTACGCTTCACCCTCAAGGATGAAGGGAAAGCAGATGAGGACTATCTCAAGAAACGTGATGGTATTGTAACGGTTGTTAAAGCTGGTGGGCAATTCCAAGTGGTCATCGGTAATCATGTCCCAGATGTTTACGATGCTGTTTTGAAAGTTGCTGGAATTTCTGGAGATGGCGGCATTGATGTCGATGAAGGTGATGTCCCTAAAGGGAACTTATTTGATCAATTTATCGCTTTAGTTTCAGGTCTCTTCCAGCCAATCTTGGGAGTCTTGTCAGCAGCTGGTATGATCAAGGGATTAGTTGCGATTTTAGCAGCAGTAGGAGTCAAGGAGACAGATGGTCTCTATATTATCTTGAATGCGGCTGGTGATGGTTTCTTCCAATTTTTACCATTGATCTTGGCGTTAACAGCAGCTAAGCGCTTCAAGATGGACCAGTTTACAGCAATTGCACTTGGCTTTGCTTTGGTCTACCCTGATATTGCTACAAATTTTGCTAAAGGTGGTGTGACCTTTTTAGGCATTCCTGTTATTTTTCCACAATCCACCTACCTTCAAACCGTTTTGCCAATTGTTTTGACGGTATGGATTGGTTCTAAGATTGAAGCCTTTTTCAAGAAGATTATTCCTGATGTTGTGAAGGTCTTCATTGTGCCTTTCTTTACCTTGTTGATTACAGTTCCGCTTGCCTTCTTGGCTATTGGTCCTGTGATGGCAGAGGCTTCTAACTTGGTCGGAGTTGGCTTCCAAGCTGTATATAACTTTAGTCCTATTTTATTTGGTATCCTTCTTGGTGCTCTTTGGCAAGTTATGGTTATGTTTGGACTGCACTGGGGTCTTGTACCGATTGCCATTCTCCAATTTTCAACACAAGGCTGGAGTACAATGCTGGTAGCAACAGCTGCTATCTGTTTTGCTCAAGCAGGTTCTCTTCTTAATATCTTCTTGCGGACTAAGGAAGAAAAAGTTAAACAACTGACGATTCCTGCTTTTATCTCAGCTCTTTTCGGGGTGACTGAGCCAGCTATTTATGGTATTACATTACCAATGCGCCTTCCTTTCATCATGACTTGTGTTGCTGGTGCTATTCAAGGTGGTCTTCTAGGTTTCTTTAATGTTACTGGCTTTACTATGGGTGGTCTTGGTTTGTTCGGTATTCCTTCTTATATCATTCCTGCTAAGATGCCAGCAGGAGCACCAGCTGGACCTAATAACGTTTGGTATTTCATTGGCGCTATTGTCTTGAATTTTGTTCTTGGATTTATCTTGACTCATTTTGTTAAGATTCCTTACCTCTACGGTGGACCTTCTGCAGCAACTGAAACTAAAGCAGAAGCAGAGGTAGAGGCCCAACCCCTAAAGGAACTTAAGCAAGAAATTATTGCTTCACCAATGATTGGTAACGTTGTCAAATTGGAAGATGTTCCTGATCAGGTCTTTGCCTCAGGAGCTATGGGTAAAGGTATCGCTATTGATCCTACTGATGGGACAGTTGTTGCCCCTGCTAATGGTGAAATCACTCTTGTCTTCCCAACGGGTCACGCTGTCGGTATGAAGACTGAGAACGGCGCTGAAATCCTCATCCATATTGGGATGGACACCGTTTCTCTGGCTGGTAAAGGATTCAAGAGTCTAGTTGAAGCTGGTCAAAAAGTTGAAGCTGGTCAAAAACTTCTTGAATTCGATTTGGCAGTTGTCCGTGATGCTGGTCTGCCAATTATTTCTCCTGTTATTGTGACCAATTCCGCAGACTTTGATGATGTCTTACTGACCCAAGAAAGTCGCGTCAATGCTGGAGATTACTTGTTGACAGCGGTTAAATAGTTAAAAAGCTTGATAGGGCTTCGTTCCTTATCAAGCTTTTTTATATGTTTAAAGATAGTCTTTAATTTTATGCTTAAGATTGGTCCGTCTTATGAAAGAGACATTTGGCTTATCCGATAGGACTGGTAGTTTATTGTCGATAAGATAAGCTATCTTGGCATGTGAGAGCATTTGTGTATCGTTTTGGTCATTGCCAAAAGCGATATAAGGCTGATTACCGATTAATTTTTGGATGGCTGTATATTTATTGATGTCTTTAGCGGTGATAATGATCTCTTTAGTATTAGTGTCAATGACTGTATCGATCTGGTGACAGCTATTCAGAAAATCAATGAAGTTTCGATCGAGGGAAAAGATGATGAACTTACTTATAGCATTAGGATTGATGGGAATATTTTGGGCTAGCTGATCCCTATCTAGTAGATTCCAGATAGGATGACTTGATTGTTTAATGTGGGGACTATAGTCCCAACCGTAATCGATGATATAGTCTAAGGATCTGTCTTGGAGATAATTGATGATCTTATCTGCAACAGTAGGATCAATAGACTTGATCAGGATATTCTTTTCGTGCTGACGGATCATTGCACCGTTGGCACCGATAAGTTCACAGTTACTGAACTCCTTAAGTAAGGGCATCATATCTCGTATAGGCCTGGCGGAGGCAAAGATGAGACGGGATTTTGTAGCTAGTTGAAGGAGTAATTGTTTGATTGCTGGATCGATCTGTAAGCCATCGTAGACAATCGTTCCATCCAAATCAAATAGGTAGATTTTAGACATGAAAAGAAAATTCTTTCTATTTAGCAGGATTGACCATAGCAGTACCGCTTTGGATTTGCTTTTGTTGTTTGCGATATTGACTGGGTGTCATCTGGTAGTAGTGCTTAAATTGTCGGTTAAAGTTAGACAGGTTATTAAAACCCACGCTGGTAGCAATATCAAGAATAGACCTACTGGTGTTGCTCAATTCTTCGCAAGCTTTATTCAGGCGGACTTGAATGATAAAGTCAATACAAGAGGTACCCGTATGTTTCTTGAATACCGCCATAAAATGAGTCTTGCTGTAGCCGATCATATTCGCTAAAAATTCGATAGACATGGGCTGTTCGTAGTGCTGATTAATATAGTCAACGAGTTCACGAATTTTTTCATTCTTGCGATAGGCATCGTCAGTAACTTTACGAATGACGTAACGATATTGAAAGAGCAGATAGAGAAACTCATTGATTTTAGCTTTGAGCAAAAGCTCAAAATGGCGGTGCTCTTCTTTGACAAGTTTAAAGATGGCAAAGAGGCAGCTATGCAGTTCTTCGTAACCAGCCATGTTCGGCTTGATAATGGGGATAAACTTGTAATCACTATTTTGCAAGGGCTGCAGGTAACGCAGACTGACCTGGTCGATGATAGCATTTCCCACCATATCTAGATGAAACTGAAAGGTATCGCTGACTTGGCGCTCATTACCAATAGGATGGATGGAGTGCATGCCGTTGGGGCGGATAAGGATGATGTCACCAGGTTGAGTTTCAAAGTAATCATAGTCGATATGGTATTGAGCGTGTCCCTCATAGATATAGCTAATCTCCATTTCTGGGTGCCAGTGAAATAATGTATCTGGTCGGCCATTTTCTATAATGGTGTGATAGTAGTTATAGGGGAGAAGATGGTGATTGAATGGGACCTCTTCTTTGAGATCATTTAGCAGGGGTTCTTTCATGAATTTTCTCCAATGTTTTTCTTTTAGTTTAGCATAATTTCAGAGTATAGTATCATTTTAACCAAGGATAATGCCAGAAAAATCATGTTATTAATTCTATACTACTATTATCAGAACTAATAGAAGTAGTAAGGAGTAGTCTTATGACAAAATCAGTATTTCCAGAAGGTTTCCTCTGGGGTGGGGCAACCGCTGCCAACCAATTCGAAGGGGCTTATAATGTGGACGGCAAAGGATTGTCCGTTCAAGATGTTACCCCTCAAGGTGGGATTCCTGCCAAAGACGGTGATCTCAATCCTTTGATCACGGATCAACCGACCGAGAATAATCTCAAATTGGAGGGGATTGATTTTTATCATCGCTACAAGGAAGATATTGCTCTCTTTGCTGAAATGGGCTTTAAGGTTTTCCGTCTGTCCATTGCTTGGAGTAGGATTTTCCCAAATGGTGATGAAACGGAACCCAACGAAGCTGGCTTGCAATTTTACGATGATGTTTTTGATGAGTTGGCTAAGTATGGCATTGAACCTCTAGTGACCCTTTCTCACTATGAAACCCCTCTGCACTTGGCGCGCCAGTATAATGGCTGGGCAAACCGGGACTTGATCGGCTTCTACGAACGCTATGTCCGCACGGTCTTTACCCGCTATAAGGATAAAGTAAAATATTGGCTGACCTTCAATGAAGTCAACTCTGTCCTCCACGCGCCATTTATGTCAGGTGGTATTGCCACACCGGTCGAAGAGCTCAGTAAACAGGACCTCTATCAAGCTGTCCACCATGAATTGGTGGCATCAGCCCTGGCTACCAAGGTTGGCCATGAAATCAATCCAGACTTTAAGATTGGTTGCATGGTACTGGCTATGCCGGCTTATCCTATGACATCAAATCCTTTGGATCAGTTGGCTGTTCGTGATTTTGAAAATCAAAACTACCTCTTCTCAGATATTCATGCGCGTGGAAAATATCCAAACTATATCAAACGCTATTTTGAAGAAAATGGTATTGAGATTCAATTTGCACCAGAGGACGAGGAAATTCTCAAAAATACTGTTGATTTTATTTCCTTCTCTTATTACATGAGTGTCGCTCAAGCGCATGACCCCGAAAACTACAACTCAGGTCGCGGCAATATTATGGGAGGTATCAACAATCCTTACCTAGAAGCTTCCGAATGGGGCTGGCAGATCGACCCAGTTGGTCTGCGACTCGTTCTTAATAATTTCTATGACCGTTATCAGTTGCCGCTCTTTATTGTAGAGAATGGTTTGGGTGCCAAGGATGTCTTGGTGGATGGCCCCAACGGCCCAACTGTTGAAGATGACTACCGCATTGACTATTTGCAAAAGCATTTAGTCCAAGTCGGCGAAGCTTTGAAAGATGGTGTAGAGCTTCTTGGCTACACGACATGGGGACCGATCGATCTGGTTTCAGCTTCCACAGCCCAGCTCAGCAAACGCTACGGTTTTATCTATGTGGACCGCAACGATGATGGCAGCGGCACCCTAGCGCGTTACAAGAAAAAATCCTTCAATTGGTATAAAGAAGTTATCGCCAGCAACGGAGAGGTGCTCTTTAAATAAATTAGGGAAAAGCAGTATGGTGGGATAAGGCCTGCTGCTTTTTTTGGGGAAAGGGAAATATTATGAGTATTCGATTAATTGCGGCAGATATGGATGGAACTTTTCTGGATTCCAAAGGCTCCTATGATAAGGAGAGGTTCATCAAGATTTTGGATGCTCTTGAAACTAGAGGGATTCAGTTTGTTGTTGCGACGGGAAATAGTATGAAACGCTTAGAGATGCTGTTTGACGGACTGACTGATCGAATGGATTTTGTAGCAGAGAATGGCGCTCATATCATGATCGAGGGACAGACCTTATCTAAGACCACGATTGCAGAAGGCTTGGTAGAGGAGGCTCTGCAGTTTTTTGCAGGTAAGGAGAGAGACTACAGTTTGAGTTTGACGAGCGATGTCTGTACTTATATGCTTAGAGATAGCTCAATTCCTGATTTTGATGGGATTGAGCCTGAGCAGTTGGAAGCTATGCGAAATCAAATTCATCATTTACGCTCGTGGGGAGAAATAGCAGGCCCTATTTTCAAGATGAATCTGGCCACTAATGAAGCAGAGGCTTATTCTGTTGTAACTGATTTCAATCGGATTTTTAACGGTCGCCTCAAGGCTGTCACTAGTGGTTACGGAGGTGTTGATATCATGGTTGACGGCTGCAATAAAGCTACTGGTTTAGAGCGTGTACTTGATCACTTTAAACTAACACCGAATCAGGTCATGAGTTTTGGTGATAGTGATAACGATTTGGAGATGTTGGCTATTAGTGGTGAGAGCTATGCCATGCTCAACGCCCCTGCCAATGTTAAAGCAGTAGCTAAGTATGAAGCCCCTCATCATGATGATAATGGCGTTTTTCAAGTTATTGAAGCTTTTTTGAAAGGTAATAATGATTGAGAGGGATGTGATGATTTTTATAATTTTAGGAAATCCTGTAGCATTTTGATCTGATTAGTCAGCTAGAGAGTTTTGTAATCGATCTAAAAGTGCCGCCAAGAGATAGGACTACCGATAACCGATACTGGAAGGGGCCTTTCATCCTATTTTTAACCTTACAATGATCTATTTAGATGATTGATTACTTTTAAAATTTGTTAAGTTTAGAAATTTTGATATAATGGATCAATATTTAGGAGGTTTATGAAGTAGTATGAACAAAAATGTTTTATTTAATCGTCAGAGTTTTGCAAATGCCAAGGGGCATGATAGCAAGCGTAAATCCTCTAAGGGCTTAGTAGCAGGAGTGCTCCTAGCAGGATCTTTGCTTGTGCTGGGGGCTGGCCAAGTGGTTTCTGCCGACGACCAATCTGCAACAGCTGTTATTGTCAATGCTGAATCACCAGATACGGGGGATCAGCAGGCTGTGTCAGCTGAGGCAGCAAGTGAGTCGGATCAGACTGATGAGACAGCAGCTCAAGCAGAAGAGCAAGCAGCAGCTGTCTCTGATCAGCCAGCCAGCCAGAAAGTAAATTCTGAGTCTCCTCAATCGGTAGTTTTTGTTGCATCATATGACGATGATGAAGATGAATTCGATGAAGAAGAGGATGAATCTGATGATGACGAATATGAGTTTGATGACGACGAAGACGACAACTATGACCAAGAATCTGATGACGATGCGAGCGATGATGAGAAGAAAGCGACTATTACTTTCAGTGAAGTGGGAGTAGAGTCCTCTTCTTCTCATGTCACTATTGACGACCGAACCGTCACTATTTCATCAGCTGGAACCTATACGCTAACAGGCTCTGGAAATGGCTATCATATTGCCGTTGCTGATGGGGTAACAGGTCAGGTTAAGCTAAAACTCAAGGCCGTCAATCTGACAGATTCCCATATCTCATCTGCGGGAGATTTGGCTATCAAAGTTTCTTCAGATAGTTCGTTATCATCAGCTGAGGCGACGATTGAAGCTGGTGGAGCTCTCTTTATTACTAGCAAGAAAAAAAGCACTCTAACGCTGACAAGTTCTGAGTCGCATGCGATTAAGGCGGGGGAGCTTGAGGCTGAAGATGCTAATTTGACGCTTAATGCAGTGGCTAAAGATGGGATGAATGTCCAAACAAAAGTGAGCCTCGATGATTCAGCTGTTACCATTACCGCCGGTGATGATGGTATTCAAGTCAGTGATGATACTGATGTCAATGCTGGGGATCTCAAGATCAAAGATTCAACCGTGGCTATCACAGCTGCAAGTAAAGGCATAACAGCTAACGATGAGGTGACTGTTAAAGGAGATACTACTCTAACGATTAAGTCAGAGTCTGAAGGTGTTGAAGGCCGCCATGTTGAGCTGAAAAAAGGAACTATCACCATTGATTCTGGGGATGATATCATTAATGCGACTGAATGGACTGCTAAAGATGATGCGGACCTTTCTCAGCTGACTAATAGTACCTCTGATATAAAAAACGAGGTGGCTATCATCTTATCAGGTGCTGATGTTAATGGGACTGGCTATGATGATGGCGTGGATTCCAATGGGAATTTGACTGTTACTGGTGGCAATCTTAAAATTCAGTCTAAAACTGACTATAGCTCAGCTTTAGATTATGATGGTATTGGTCTGGCTTCTGGTGGTACTATCTGGGGGATTGGTCATATGGGCTTTGCCCAAGGTTTCTCAACAGGTACCGAGCAGGCTTATATTATTGGCATTGTTTCAGGATTAGCTGGTGATACTATCACCGTTACAGATGAAGATGGACAAGCAGTGGCTCAAACCCAGGCTGATGTTGACTTTGATAATGTTGTCTACTCTAGCAAAGACCTAAAAGAAGGAAAGTCTTACACTATTACAACAGCTGACGGTCACCCAGCAAGAGTAACAGCGACCAAAGAAACAACTCCTCACCCAGAGATTCGCCGTGATATTCCAAAGGAGACGATTCCTCTCTTACCAAACGGCCATCATCCGGCCTTCCCTGGAAGCGGAACACCTCCAGAGGATAATCAATAGAAAGAGTACATGAGGGAATTTGCAATAGCCAAAAGAGAACCTAAAAAGGTTCTCTTTTTTGCTTTATAGGCTTTGGTTATTTGACGTTGGATCGCTCTCAAAATATTTGGAGGTCTCTTTTTATCGTGAAAGAATCATAGGATAGTATTATTTTTTAAGAGGAAGTTTCTATCTTTTTCAGCAAGAACCTTTTATAATGGTGATAACTATAAAAGTTATAAGGAGAAACTATGGCTGGCAAAGTTATTTTTTTAGATGTTGATGGGACGCTTGTTGACTATGAAAATCGTATTCCTGAATCGGCTATCGTGGCGATTCAGCAAGCACGCTCCAAAGGTCATCTCGTCTATATGTGTACCGGTCGCAGTCGTGCTGAAATACAGCCGAACTTGTGGAAGATTGGCTTGGATGGTTTAATTGGTGGTAATGGTTCTTATCTTGAGCATCATGGCCAAGTTCTCATGCACCAAGTCCTATCTGAAAGGGATAGTCAGGAGATTGTTGATTGGCTGAGTCAACATCAATTAGAATTTTATATTGAGAGTAACAATGGCCTTTTTGCTAGTGAACATTTTAGAGAAGTCGCAAGACCAGTCATTAGAGCTTATGCAAAACGTAAAGGAGCATCGGATCAAGAGGTGGCAGACTTGGAGGCAGACGATGCTATCCATGGCTTACTCTATGGTGAGGATCTCTATCGTGATGATGTCAATAAAATCAGTTTTATCTTGAATAGTTATCAGGACTATCTTGATGCTAAGTCTGCTTTTCCTCATCTCAAAGTAGGAACCTGGGGAGGTCGAGGTGAGACAGCGCTTTTTGGTGATATAGGAGTAGCTGATATTGATAAGGCTCATACGATAGAGGTTCTCTTAGATCATTTGAAGCTCGATAAAAAAGATACGATCGCCTTTGGAGATGCTAAGGTAGATATTCCGATGTTGTCCTATTGTGAGATCGGGGTCGCCATGGGAAATAGCGGTCCGGAGCTTTTGGCTATGGCAGATATGGTGGCAGATGATGTAGAAGAAGACGGTCTTTACAAGGCTTTTGACAAGCTAGGATTGCTGGAAGAATAAGATCTGATTACCTCTTGGCTAGCAGATATATAAAACGGGCCTAGGATAAGAGTTCCTAGACCTGTTTATTGTCGCTGTTTTTCTATAGACGGCGATCTTATTTAATATGACGTGACTCTAAACCTTCTTCTTCAAGGAAAAGGCGGAATGGAATCAAATCTTGTGCTTCGTAGCGTTCTTTATAAGCTGCAATAGCATCTTCTGAATAAAGTTTTGGATCCAATTCGAGTTGAGGAACCTCTACTGGGATTGGACGATCCTGAGTAATGCGAGCATCGATAACAATAGTTTTACCAGCTTTGTTGAGCTCAATAGCTTCTTTGACGACAGCATCAATATCTTCAATACGGTCTACACGGAAGCCAACAGCTCCTTGGGCCTCAGCAATTTTAACGTAATCTGGGTTGGTGAAGTCAACACCGAAGAGATGCTTATTAGTGTCTTCATATTTATTTTTGATGAAGGCGTATTCAGCATTTGAGAAGACAACATTGATAACAGGTAGATTGTATTGAACATTGGTAATGACATCTGGATAACACATACCAAAGGCACCATCTCCTAGGATATTCCAGACTTGACGATTTGGATTATCCTTCTTAGCCGCAATACCTCCTGGCAAAGCAATCCCCATTGTGGCAAAGAGAGGAGAGGTCCGCCACATATTTTTAGGTGTCATATGAAGGTGACGAGTAGAGGTTTGAGTGGTATTTCCGACATCGATAGAGTAGATAGCGTCCTCGTCAGCATATTTATTAATAGCGTTGTAAACTTGGAAGAGTTGGAGTTCTCCTTGAGTTTTTGTTTCCAGCTTGGTGAGGTAATCACGCCAGTTTTGATTGTTCTTGATAGCAGCACGCCACCAAGGTGTTGATTCGACAGCATCTACTCGCTCTAAAAGGGCTTGGGCCGCTTGGCCAGCGTCTCCTAGAATAGAAGCATCTAGGGCGTGGCGCTTACCGAGTTTATAAGGGTCGATATCCACTTGGATAAATTTCTCAGTGTTTTTGAAGACTTGATAAACTTCTGAGAAGGGGAAATTAGATCCCATGAATAAGACAGTATCAGCTTCAAAGATAATCTCATTGGCAGGCTTCCAACCAACACGGTAGGCTGAACCGCTCAATCCTTCGTAGTTCCACTCAAAGGCTTCAAAGTTTTTCCCAGTCGTAATGATTGGTGCCTTGATTTTACGTGACAGCTCTGTAATAACAGAACCAGATCCGACTCCACCAAAACCAGCGTAGATAACAGGACGTTTAGCTTGATTGAGAATCTCAACAGCCTTATTAATTTCTGTCTCATTTAGGGCTGGTGCTAGGAAGGTGCGTTCGTAAGATCCAGAACCATAGTAAGAGTCTGCATCGATTTCTTGGAAACCGAAGTTGACAGGGATTTCAACGACAGCTGGTCCTTTTTTGGACATGGCAGCACGGCAGGCTTCATCGATAATTTTTGGTAATTGTTCGGCATAAGCGACGCGCTTATTGTAAACGGCAATACCATTGTACATTGGATTTTGGTTGAGCTCCTGGAAAGCATCCATATTGAGCTCATTAACTGGGCGGGATCCAAGGATTGCTAGGAATGGTGTATTATCCATAGCAGCGTCGTAGACCCCGTTGATCAAGTGAGTAGCACCAGGACCACCAGACCCAATAGCCACACCAATAGAACCACCGAACTTAGCCTGCATTACAGCAGCAAGAGCTCCAGTTTCTTCATGGCGAACTTGTAAGAAATTAATATCTTTATCTTCAGCCAGCGCATCCATCAAAGAACTTAAAGTTCCTGAGGGGATACCATAAATGGTATCCACGCCCCATGTTTTCAAAACATTGAGCATGGCAGCAGAAGCAGTAACTTTACCTTGACTCATAATAGGTCTCCTTAAAAAATATTTATTGTCACATTGGTATCATATCACATTTTCATGAAAACGCATACACAAAAGATTGAAAATTTATGGAGACGGTCTCCGTCGTGATTCTCCTGGTACAAAGACGAAAAAAAGGTGATCATTTTTAAGTTGAATACGGATAATAAGATAGACACTTAAGAGGTGTCTACCTTTTATTTAAAATTGACAAATACGTATAATACGCATATAATTACAGAAGGAGTTCCACATTGCCTTTAACTGGAAAGGAATTAGCCAAGTTAGCTGTAAATAATGGTTGGAAAGAGGTTAGAGTACGAGTCATCATCATTTCAAGAAGGATGGCATACCTTATATTGTCACGATTCCGATCCATGGAAATCAATCAGTTAAAGTTGGTCTTGAAAAGAAAATTTTAAAAGATCTAGGTTTGTAATGATAAAGGAGGGAATCTTATGCTAAAAACATATCCAGCAATTTTTCATAGGGAAGCAGAGGGATACTGGGTTGAATTTCCTGAATTTGGTGGCGGTACGCAAGGAGAAGACTTGGAAGAATCCATGAAGAATGCACGTCAAATGCTCGAGAGTGTATTGGCCTCTTATCTGGATGAAGGAATGAAATTACCTAAACCAAGTGATATAGGGACGATATCTGCTGAGGATGGTTTCGTTACCCTGATTCAGGCGGATCCGAGTCCTTATCTTAGGAATAGCAAAGCCATTCGAAAAAATGTGACGGTTCCTGAATGGCTGGTGCGACTGGCTGATCGTGATCAAGTCAATTACTCTGAAGTATTAACAAAGGCTTTAGAGAAAAAATTACAATTATGAAACAAAGTTAGAAGTGTTGGAAAGCTTGATTTCTAGCGCTTTTTTGAGTATAATGCAGATGATTAAATTGTTTAAAAGGAATCATTTTGAAGCTGAAATCTGGCTGAGATAAATGGCACGATTACGAAATATCGAGACAAAAATTAGTCTACGAGGTTTTAGAGCTGTGTTGTTTCGAATGGTTCCAAAAACTTCATCATAGCTGGGACTATAATAATCTGAGTCTAACGTAGGTGGCTTTTTTTGTCTAGTTTAATTTTACAAGTAGGGTATTACATAGTTGAAAGGTTTTAGTGTGAAAGAGAAAAGTCCAAAGTATATTGTAAAACTCTCTGGTGTTTATAGGCTATCACAAGGAATGGGAGCTTTTTTTATCCTGTCTGGCTTGTTACTTTTTACTCAGGAGGGGAGTCTGGTATCTTTGGCTATAGCTTTATTTGGTGCTTTGCTCATTATTTTATTTATGGGAATGCCTCTACAAATCCGTGTGGAGACGGATAATCTGGTGTTATGCCAATGGTTTCGTAAAAAGCGTTTTTTATGGCGGAATGTCACATTTTATTTTGGACAGATGGTCACAGAAACGTCTGCTAGAGCCAGTATCACTTATTATTCCATTATTATTCGTGGTAAAACGATTAATGGTAAGATTAGAGAAGTGTCAGGGCAACTAAGTCCCAAAAACATTGAAAGTTTTCGGACTTTCTATGACGCTCATATAGCTCCTAAACTAAGCGTTGAGCATGAAGCTACCGGCTGGGAGTATAAGAAGGGGTTGCGTATTTTCCAAAGGACCAGTATAGGTCTTTCGGATCACAGGGCTATGGCTCGTCAGGCCAAACGACGTTTTCTCTTTTGCTATGGTCCAATCGGTCTGCACACCTTCTTTTATCCTCTTCTATTCATCATCTTTTTGATTGTTCGTTTTCAGGATAATGATTTTGGATTTTATCTATTTTTGCTCGGTGTGGGTTTGTATCTAGCTGTGGGTTTGTCATCTCAAAAAGTCTTAATTAAGCTGACTAATGAAGGCTACCTGCGCCTAAAACTGTCGGGGGAAAGTTATCTAATGGATCCTCAGGAATTGTCCTTAACAGTTGCTCCAGTGCAAAATAGCTTTTGGGGCGACTATCGCAATGTCACTTGGACAGCACCGAGCTGGGATAAAGAGAAAAACAATAGTCAGATGATCCAAGTAAAAACGCAAATTGATACCCATTGTATGCGTGATTTCAATGCTTTTGTTGAGGCACATCTGGTGCCGAAAATGAAGGATAAGCCAGTGGTAGAAGAAGTGGGCTAGTTATATTTTGGATATTCTTAAAATCTTTAGATTATTGAATGAATGGACAAATTTGCGACTTTTATTTTGGAGGTCACTCCTTACTAGTAGTTTTTTATGCTAGGGCATCGTGTCCCCTTTATTTTACTGATTTTATGCTATAATAGCCTAGTCCATTGACGAAAATTTGTAGAAAGATTTGAGCTAGGGCTTCCTAGCAAAGAGGTATTAGTTTTGTCTCAATCTTATATTAATGTTATCGGAGCGGGCTTGGCAGGCTCAGAAGCCGCCTACCAAATCGCTAAGCGTGGTATTCCTGTTAAGCTTTATGAAATGCGTGGGGTTAAAGCCACTCCTCAGCATAAAACAAGCAATTTTGCTGAGCTGGTTTGTTCCAACTCCTTTCGTGGAGATAGTTTGACCAATGCGGTCGGCCTTTTGAAAGAGGAGATGCGCCGTTTGGATTCCGTTATCATGCGTAATGGTGAAGACCATCGTGTCCCTGCCGGTGGAGCTATGGCAGTGGACCGTGAGGGCTATGCGCAAGCGGTTACTGATGAAATCAGCAATCATCCCTTGATTGAAGTCATTCGTGGGGAAATCACAGATATTCCTGATGATGCTATCACAGTGGTTGCAACGGGTCCTTTGACCTCAGATGCATTGGCTGAGAAAATCCATACTCTTAATGGTGGGGAAGGCTTTTATTTCTACGATGCGGCAGCTCCAATCGTAGATATCAGTACAGTTGATATGAACAAGGTCTATCTCAAGTCCCGCTATGACAAGGGTGAGGCTGCCTATCTCAACTGTCCGATGACAAAAGAAGAATTTATGGCTTTCCATGAGGCTTTGATCAATGCTGAGGAAGCGCCTCTCAATGAGTTTGAAAAGGAAAAATATTTTGAGGGCTGTATGCCTATTGAGGTCATGGCTAAGCGTGGGGTTAAGACTATGCTTTATGGACCCATGAAGCCAGTTGGCTTGGAGTATCCAGATGATTATGAGGGACCTCGTGATGGTGATTTCAAGACCCCTTATGCCGTTGTTCAGCTCCGTCAGGACAATGCAGCGGGCAGTCTCTACAATATCGTTGGTTTCCAGACCCATCTTAAATGGGGTGAGCAAAAACGTGTCTTCCAGATGATTCCCGGACTTGAAAATGCAGAGTTTGTCCGTTATGGGGTCATGCACCGCAATTCTTACATGGATTCGCCTAATCTTTTAACCCAAACCTTTCAGTCTCGTAAGAATCCTAATCTTTTCTTTGCTGGTCAGATGACAGGAGTTGAAGGTTATGTCGAGTCAGCTGCTTCTGGATTAGTAGCCGGGATCAATGCAGCTCGTTTATTTAAGGGAGAAGACCCTCTGATCTTTCCAGAATCAACAGCTATTGGAAGTCTTCCACACTATGTGACTCATACTGATAGTAAGCACTTCCAGCCTATGAATGTCAACTTTGGGATCATAAAAGAGCTTGAGGGGCCACGTATTCGTGATAAGAAGGAGCGCTATGAAAAGATTGCGGAGCGGGCTTTGGCTGACTTGTCCAAGATCAGTGAGCTCTCTTAACAAGATCATCTAATCAATATAAAATAAAACCAGTCATATCAATAATTTTGACTGGTTTTATTTTGCTGGAGAGGGTATAATACTTATATGAAACTTACAAAACGACATTTTGGCTATCTGTTCTTAGTGATTGCTGTGATTTATGCGACAGTGACGTATTGGTCCTTAGCGCAAGATATTCTCGGTAAGG
This sequence comes from Streptococcus sp. ALY_211, assembly GCF_058314555.1. Lineage (NCBI taxonomy): Bacteria > Bacillati > Bacillota > Bacilli > Lactobacillales > Streptococcaceae > Streptococcus > Streptococcus sp. ALY_211. The sequence goes on from NZ_JBZFUN010000009.1 coordinate 43,611, forward strand.
TCTATGGCGCTAGTTTCCCCTTCTTGATGGGAGGTGGCTTGGCCTATATCATCAATATCGTCATGAGTAGCTACGAAGATTTGATGCGCCTGATCTTCAAAAAAGATATTCCTGGTCATCGTGCTATTAGTATGCTGCTGTCCTATTTGACCTTTATCATTGCGATTTTTTTCATTTTCTCGATTGTTTTGCCTGATTTGGTCGATAGTCTGAAATCCTTGACTAAGATCGATTTTGAGGGGATTGCTAAGAGTTTGGATAACTTGCAAAAGAGTGAAGGGGTCAGAAAAGTCCTGGCAGATTTTAATATTGATCTGGATAAGAGTGTTAATGACCTTCTAGCTCGCTATAATGAACAGATTTCCTCTACAGTGGTTGGGATCTTGAGTGGTATTTTAGCATCGACCACCTCTTTGGCTTCTCGCCTGGTTTCTGTCTTTGTCAGCCTTATCTTTTCTATCTATGTTTTAGCAGGAAAGGAAAAGTTAGGACGCCAGGGCAATATGCTGATTCATGCTTATTTACCACAGTATGAAGAGCAGTTTCACTATGTGAGACGGATAGCCCATGAGAGTTTTCATGGCTTTTTCAAGGGACAGACCATCGAGGCTATTATTTTAGGGAGTCTGTGCTCTTTTGGAATGATTCTCTTTAAGCTCCCTTATGCTGGAACGATTGGTATTTTAGTAGGCTTTACTGCCTTAATTCCTGTTGTGGGGGCCTATATCGGGGTTGTCATCGGATCGATTTTAATTATGACGCAGTCGGTTCCTCAAGCCTTGTTCTTTGTGGTTTATGTTGTCATTTTACAACAATTTGAAGGGAATCTGATTTATCCACGTGTCGTTGGCGGTTCTATCGGCCTTCCTGGAATGTGGGTCATTTTATCTATTTCTATCGGGGCAACCTTGGGCGGTGTTTTTGGAATGTTGATTGCCGTACCATCAGCAGCTACCCTTTATAAGCTTATTGCCAATCATGTCAGGCAGAAGCGATTAAATGAGTCTTTGTCTTCTGAAGGCAGTTAACAACTGCTTTACTTCCTATAGTGGAATATATATTGTATGATTAGAAAGTTGGCGCTTATATGTCACGTCAGACAAAAAATGTTTTAAAACGAGTGATGGTCTTCTTGATTTTTCTTGTATCTTTGGCCCTCTTTGCTTTTGTGGTCATGCACACCATCTATGTCTATAAGGTTTGGAATCAGATCGATGCTGGTTTTGTCGCTAAAGATGGTAGTATCGAGAGCTTGGATAAGGCTGTTCGCCAGTTGCTTTTCCCTTTTGCTGGTTGGCTATTTATCCAGATTATCTTTTTCCTATGGTTGTTATCACACTTTTTCAAGTCTACGTCTATGGCTTACTACGAAGAGATTACCAGACCTTCTAAAAAAGGCAGGAAAAACCGAAGATTCGATGATGAGGATGACTATGTTCAAGAATCATCTAGAAAGTCTCGCCTAGCCTCGTCTGCTGAGGTCTTTGGTTATGAAGATGATGAAGAAGAGGAAGGCAGTGAAGATGGCGATACTAGTGGGATCGAATGGGAATTGAGATCTGGATCAGATCTTGATGAGGCAGCAAGTGAGGAAGAAAAGCTGGAGCAAAAATTAGCTGAAGTCAGTCTGTCTGATACTTTAGAAGAGAGCGCCTCCCAAGCAGCCGGTGTCAGTAAAAATAGTGTCGCTCAGGAAGTCGCTTCTAAACCGGATTCTGATCGTGTATCGGTTTCGGTTGCTAAAAAGTTTCAGACCGTTCCGGTGGCCTATGCTGAACTGGTGACGGGCCCTAGTTTTAGTGCGGATGATCAAGACGATCAGCCATTTCCTGAGGAGAGTGGTCAGTCTGAATCTGACTTGCTAGAAGCCCCTCAACCGATGAGAAAGCGCAAGCGACGTGGTCGTTTTGCGAAACATAAGTAAGAGAGAGTGGGATAGGAATCAAATTTTTCGAATTATTGATTTCTATCCTTTCTTTTATTTTTAGGCGTTCGATCAGAAACGGTCTCCCAGATCATTTCACTCCCTAGTTGCCTTTTCCTAGCCAGCAGTTCTATTTTAATGGTAATTAGTGCTATAGTGACTGGTTTCTTAGCAATTATAGCTGTTCAGTTTAACTTAAAAAATAGGCCAAATACATGATCTAAAAATCATAAACATGTGAGTCCTATATCCCTATATCAGTTCGGTTTAAAACCTAGAAATACCACCATCTCGTTTGAGGTGGTGGTATTTTTGTGCATGTGTCGATATAAGTGGAGGCTTTCAACCTGAGCCTAAAAATGCGGGAATTAGGAAAATCAGTAAATCATGGTTTTATCACGGCTTACTGATTGAGTCCGACTCTTACTTTTTTAGCAAATTTCGTTATAATGAGGATAAGATTAGAAAAGGGGTCAACCATGATGAACAATACCATCGATTTGTCAAAGCCAGTAGCGCAGCTTGTAGAAGAGCATCCCGAACTAAAAGAGCTCTTGGTCGATCTGGGATTTAAGCCCTTGGCTAATCCTCTTATGTTAGAAACAGTGGGACGGACAACTAGTTTACAAGCTGGAGCCAAAATAGCTCGCATCCCGCTGGAGAAAATTGTACGGACCCTAGAGTTTAATGGCTACCAAGTAGAAGGAGAGCAACAATGACAGCAGAACGTGTTGACATTCTAAAAGACATCTTATTGGATCTGCACCGAGGAGCTAGTCCAGAATCGGTACAAGAGCGCTTTAACCAACACTTTAAGGGTGTGTCTGCCATGGAAATTTCTATGATGGAGCATGAGCTAATGTCTGCTGATACAGGCGTAGGGTTTGAGGATGTCATGAAATTGTGTAATGTTCATGCCAATCTTTTTAAAGGAGCAGTAGAGGGGGTAGAAGCAGATGATATAGACCATCCTGGCCATCCGGTCTATATCTTTAAAGAGGAAAATTTGGCTCTGCGAGCAGCTCTCCTGCGTATCCGCCTCTCCTGCGTATCCGCCGGATTTTAGACCAATATGCAGCACCGGACAATGAGGCTTTTAGGGAGGAGCTCATCACAGGTCTCACACACCAAATGGATCTTTTAGGGCAATTTCATATTCATTATACACGAAAAGAAAAGCTCTTTTTTCCTATTATGGAGCGCTATGGTCATGACGCTCCCCCGAGGGTCATGTGGGGAGTAGATGATGAGATTAGGGTTCTCTTTAAAGAAAGCAGGGCTCTCGTGGACCGATTGCCTGATGTTCCTATTCAGGAAGTGTCTGACTCTTTTGAGGTATTCGCCAAGGAATTTGAAGAAATGATCTTCAAAGAAGAATCTATCCTGCTGATGATTTTATTGGAAACATTTACGCAAGACGATTGGTTGCAAGTTAGGGATGAAAGTGAGGCCTATGGTTATGCTATTATTCGGCCGAGTGAAAAATGGGTCCCCCATCGTGAATCCTTTGAGCACGAAAGCAGCGATCAGCCAAAAACAATGGTATCTACTGCTGGTAGTGATGGTGCGATGACCATTGACACTCCGCATGGCCAATTTACCATTAGTTTCACCCCGAAACAAGATGATAGTCCTACTGACCGTTCACAGGTAGAGCCAATGGGAAACGGTTATTTGTCTATGGATCAAGCCAACCTTATTCTCAATCATCTCCCCTTAGAAATTACCTTTGTCAATAAAGATGATATCTTCCAATACTATAATGATAGCCTTCCCTCTTCTGAAATGATCTTCAAGCGAACCCCTAGTCAGGTTGGCCGTCATGTCGAGCTCTGCCATCCACCAAAATTGCTGGATAAGGTCAAGAAAATTTTTAATCTCTTACGCTCCGGTGAGCGAGATAAAGTAGAGATGTGGTTTAAGTCTGAACGTACAGGTAAATTCGTTTTTGTCACTTATGCGGCTGTACGTGATGAGAAGCAAGAGTTTCAAGGTGTTCTTGAGTATGTCCAGGATATCCAGCCATTTCGTGATATAGACAGCGATTGGAATCGAGATATCTAGATATTTATGACGCTCAAACTATGACAAGTTTTCCTTTATCACAATCATGACTATCCATTAAACAGGTGGTCTTTTGATTCCATATAAAAGAGCTCCTTTCTCCCTCTGATAAGTGTGGCGTTGTGCTACAGGCTAAAAGGTGATTGCTTTTTTCTCATTTTGGAAAATGTTATAATGAGCACATTATGAGAAGACGCATTAACCCCCTTATTGTCCATAGTTTTTTTCTAGTCTTGATTTTGAGTCTGGTCTTGAGTCACCTTTTTGTTCTGCCTCAGGAACGCTCTCGTTCTATAAAGTCAGATAAAGAAAGGTCGGCTCAGCAGGCTCAGATAGCCCATCGTGATAAAGTTGTGGATAAGATTCTCTCAGATATGACGCTTGAGGAAAAGGTTGGCCAGCTTTTTTGGGCTAGAGTCCCTGAAAAAGATCAAGTCAAAGATATCCAAACCTATCATTTGGGTGGTTATCTCCTGTTTGGCAAGGACTTTGAAGGCCAGACAAGGGATAGTCTCAAGTCTTTAACCAAGTCCTATCAAGATGCGGCTAATATCCCTATGCTGATTGGATCAGATGAAGAGGGAGGAAGTGTTACACGGCTGAGTAGTATTTTGGACAAGCCTTTTGTTTCTCCCATGTCTCTCTATAAACATGGCGGTATTCAGGCGATTGTCAAAGATACTCAGACTAAGGCTCAGACTCTCAAGTCTGTGGGGATCAATGCAGGACTCTTTCCAGTTGCTGATGTTGCAACGGATCCCTCAGCTTTTATTTATGATCGTACCATCGGTCAAGACGCTAATAAAACAGCAGATTATGTCAGTCAGGTGGTAACTACCCTCAAGGAGCAAAAAGTGGGCTCGACCCTCAAACACTTCCCAGGTTATGGTAATAATGGAGATAGCCATACTGATATTATCAGGGATAAGCGAAAGCTGTCTGAGCTGAAAAAATCTGATTTACTTCCTTTTAAAGCCGGAATAGAGGCTGGAGCAGACAGCGTTCTTGTGTCCCATAATATTATGACGACTATTGACGATGTTCCCTCCTCCATCTCACCTAAGATCAATCAGCTTTTGAGACAGGATTTAGGGTTTGAGGGAGTTATTATGACAGATGATCTGGATATGGCGGGCTTGGCAGATTTTGTTAGTCAGGATGAGGCTGCTTATCGTGTTCTCGCCGCTGGTAATGATATTATTATGGGGTCATCTTATCAATCGCAGATTCCTTATCTCCTGGATAAGATTGATGCTGGTGATCTCTCTGAAAAAGCTATAGACAAGTCAGTGAAACGTATCTTGATTTGGAAGTATGATTTGGGATTGTTAAGCTAGTGTAAGACCAATGATCAGGGATCTATTTTTGCTCGTTTACTTGCTTTTCCCTACTGATCGTGTTACTATAATGAAGCATTTATTGTAGACTGATGTTTGGGAAAAGCCATCACTAAAAAAAACCTGCGCAAGCATCTTTGGGTGGTCTTTACCAAGTTGGTAAGGGCTTTTTCTTTTGCCATCAGTTAGGAAAGATAAAGGGGTGTATCTCATATGAAACGAAAATCAGCTCTGGTCGTCTTTAGTGGTGGTCAGGATTCAACAACCTGTCTGTTTTGGGCTATGGAGCACTACCAGCATGTAGAAGCAGTGACTTTTGCCTATGGCCAGCGTCATGAGCAAGAGGTAGAGGTTGCTAAAGCGATTGCCAAGGAGCAAGGTATCAAGCATCATATCCTTGATATGTCTTTATTGAGTCAAATCACAACCAATGCTTTGACCAGTGATATGGACATTGAAGCAAAAGAAGGAGAGGTGCCAAATACGTTTGTGGATGGGCGCAACCATCTCTTTTTATCCTTTGCAGCTGTTCTAGCTAAGCAAAAGGGGATTACTGACATTGTGACTGGGGTCTGCGAGACTGACTTTTCTGGTTATCCTGACTGTCGTGATGTTTTTGTCAAATCGCTCAACGTCACTCTCAATCTAGCTATGGCTTACGATTTTGTCATTCAGACCCCACTCATGTGGTTGGACAAGGCTGAAACGTGGGCTTTAGCCGATGACTTAGGTGCTTTTGACTATGTACGAGAAAGGACACTGACTTGCTACAATGGCATTATCGGTAAAGGTTGTGGTGAGTGTCCTGCTTGTAAGCTTCGTCAGCATGGTTTAGACACTTATCTGTCCAAAAGGGAGGCTCGCTGATGTTTCTAGCACCCAAAGAAATCAAACAAGAGACCGGTGACTCCTTAGTCTATGCTCCTAGACGTGTTTTGGTGTCCAAGTCCTTTACCTTTGATGCAGCTCATCACCTTTTCCAATATGAGGGAAAATGTAAGGCCTTGCATGGTCATACCTATCAGTTAGAGATTGCGATCAGCGGCTACTTAGATGCCAAGGGAATGACCTATGATTTTGGGGATTTTAAGGCTATCTATAAAAAAGAGCTGGAACCCAAGCTGGATCATCGCTATCTTAATGAAAGTTTACCCTATATGAATACGACAGCAGAAAATATGGTTTACTGGATCTATCAAAGGGTGAAGCAGAGTTTACCAGATGAGCGAGGCTTGCGTATGGAGCATGTCCGCCTATATGAGACTCCGACTTCTTATGCAGAATTTCGCAGGGATTGGGAGGAAGACTAGTGGTTAGAGAACGTGTACTAAAATTACCCGTTTTAGAAATATTTGGACCAACCTTTCAAGGAGAAGGACGTGCTATTGGTCAAAAGACCATGTTTATCCGTACGGGTGGGTGTGATTATCATTGTGACTGGTGTGATTCTGCCTTTACTTGGGATGGTTCAGAGAAGCCAACTCGCATGACCAGCGATGAGGTTATCGCAGCTTTAGATGCTTTGGGGACTTATGATTATGTCACTCTCTCTGGGGGGAATCCTTGCCTACTGGCAGCCAATATGGCTGAGTTAGTGAGCAAACTTAAGGCACGTGGTGTGACCTTGGCTGTCGAAACCCAAGGATCACGTTGGCAGGAGTGGCTTCTTGATATCGATGATGTGACCTTGAGTCCTAAGCCACCATCAAGTAAGATGGAGGTCAATATGGAAACCCTAGACTTTATCGTAGCTAAACTTCCTAGAGAGCGTGTAACCTTTAAGATTCCAATCTTTAATGATGAGGACTTAGACTTTGCTAAGATGATTCAGGAGCGCTATCAGCCTGATGTCCTCTATCTTTCAGCAGGAAATCCTGAGCCTAAGGCAGATGGTAGTATTGTGGCGCATCAACTGGAGCGCCTTGGCCAGCTCTGGGACCGTATAGCTAAGGATGATAGCTGGGGTAATGTCCGTGTTCTCCCTCAACTCCACACACTCGTTTATGATAATAAACGTGGTGTCTAACTATATTTAGAAAGAAGGTCTTAAATGACTCAAGACGAAATGAAAGATTTGACCCTACTAGGGAATCAAAAAGTTCCTTATGTTTTTGACTATGATCCAAGTATTTTGGAATCCTTCCAAAATCGCCATCAAGATAATGATTACTTTATCAAGTTCAACTGTCCAGAATTCACCTCACTTTGCCCTATTACTGGGCAGCCTGATTTTGCAACTATCTACCTATCTTATATTCCCGACGAGCTCTGTGTAGAGTCGAAATCACTTAAACTCTACCTTTTCTCTTATCGTAATCATGGTGATTTCCATGAGAATTGTATCAATACTATTGGTAAGGATTTGATCGACCTGCTAAAGCCTCGCTATCTAGAAGTTTGGGGTAAATTCACCCCACGAGGCGGTATTTCAATCGATCCCTACTTCAATTACGGTCGTCCAGGCACCAAGTATGAAGAGATGGCTAATTACCGTCTCATGAATCACGATCTATATCCAGAAACAATTGATAATCGTTAAAAATAAAAAGGGTCGAGACTTATTGTCTCACCCTTTTTTTATGCCTTTATTTGAAATCTTTAGTGGTGCTGATGGGAGCCTATAAAGTGCTAGTGACAATGGAGTCAGTGTCATTGAGCAAACGGGTATCTAGCTGATTGGTTCTTTTAGCTGTGATGATACCGGCTAGAATGCTGTCATTGACATTGACCAAGGTACGACCCATATCAACAATAGGATCAACAGCAATCAAAACTCCCAATGTGGCTACTGGCAGATTGAGACTGCCAAGTACGATCAAGGCGGTGAATAAAGCACCTCCGCCGACACCGGCTACACCAAAGGAGGCGATGACATCGATAGCTATTAGAGTCAGGATAAATTGCCATGAAAAAACATTAATTCCAACTGTTGGTGCGATAATAGTGGCGATCATAGAAGGATAAACACCAGCACAGCCATTTTGGCCAATCGTCAATCCAAAGCTAGCCGCAAAGTTGGCAATCGTAGGATTGATCCCCAATGATTCTGTTTGAATTTTAATGTTCAGGGGCAGCGTTCCAGCACTCGTACGAGAGCTAAAGGCAAAGATAAGAGCTGGCCAAGCTTTCTTGAAGTAGAGGATAGGATTGATTCCATTGAACAGCAGTAGGGCTGTATGGACTAGGAGTACTGTGATTAGCGCAGCATAGATGGCTAGTATAAAGATTCCCAGACGTCCTATTGTATCTAGCGAATTCACAGCACTGGCTCTTGTGATTAAAGCAAAGATACCATAAGGTGTCAGTGATAGGACTAGCTTGACAATACGGTTTATGATTAGCTGAAAGCTCTTGATAATTTTAGCAAACAGCTCAGCGCTATCAGGGTCAGCTTTCTTAACTCTTAAGAAGGCAAAGCCAACAAATAAAGCAAAGATCACAATAGCGATGGTACTGGTTGCCCGAGTTTCTGCAAAATCAGCGAAGATATTGCTTGGTAGGAAGCTGACAATTTGCTGAGGCAGGGTTAGACCGGCGAGTTCATCTTGATGTTCTTGGATACTGGCCAAGGCTTCTTTATTAGCACTGCCTGCAAAGTTAGCTCCTTGCAGATGGAAGAGAATCACTGAAGAATAGCCAATCAGGGAGGCTACAGCGGTGGTTCCAAGCAGGACCGTCAGCGTATTTCCAGCAATTTTTCTAATATTTTGTGTAATATCTAGCTGCGTAAAGGCACTGACCAAGGAGATAAAAACCAGAGGAATGATCAACATTTTTAAGAGGGAAACATAGCCATCTGCAACAATCCCTAACCAATCGAGGGCACTTATAAGAGCAGGATGTTCAGCCCCCAGTAGTAGTTGCAGGACTAGGCCAAAAGCGGTCCCAGTGATGAGTGCAGTAAAGACAGAAGTGGTGAAACCTACTTTTTTCCGATGGAAATAAACCAGGAGAGCTAGAAAAGCAAGGGCTACCACTAAGATCAGAGCGGTTAAAACATTAACAGTCATAATAACCTCCTTTAGCTTGAATCTATTAAATAAAACTGAGGCTATTATAGTCCCCTTCTTGTTGTCGTTCAAGAGTATTGGTGATTGTAATTTTTAAAGAGACTGATAAAGAGTCCTTATCATGGTTTAGGACGGTGAAAATATTGCTAATATAATAAAACCCTCTTAGACTTTTTCTAAAATAGTTTACATAATTTATTTACTATAAATTATCCAAGGCATTTTTTTGCTCGTCATTGACAATGTGGGTGTAGAGGTCGGTGACCTGAGTCGAAGCATGACCGAGTTGGTGACTGACGAGTACTTGGGATTTGGTGGCGTCATAGAGGCGGGTTGCTAGCGTGTGACGGAGCTTGTGGGGAGTCACACGAACTTTGAAATCTTCGGAATACTTAGCCACCATTTTTTCGATACTGGAGGCATCGATACGGTTAGGAACCCCGCGATATTCAGAAAGAAAGAGGGCAACATCTTGTTTTTCGGCCTTATAGCGACTTTTTCGGATTCTTAGATAATCCTCTAAATAAGATTTGGCAAAGCCAGCAACATTGACGGAATCTCGCTTACCACCCTTACGAGTGACTTCAATAACCATCATATTGAGATTGATATCTTTCAGATCAAGATTGACAGCTTCTGACAAACGCACACCAGAAGCCAGCAGCAGGGCAATAATGGCTAGATCACGTTCCTTATTTTTTCGGAAAGATGATTTTGCCCGATTGGAAAGCTTACCTTCATAATCTTTGTCCACATAATCCAAAAATTCCATGGTTTCATCACCTAGGAAGAGCTTCTGTTTGATATTTTCCGCCCTGGCAGCAAGTGTTTCCTTTTTCTTTTTAGTGGAGACTTTTTTCATAACATTGCGGTAGAAATAAGGCTCACCCTGATCATTTTCAACCTCCTCAGTTAGATACTTGTAGAGACTGGAGAGGGCCGATAAAGTACGGTTGATAGTGGTCTGCGACACCCCGTTTTTAGTCGAATAGGTATTGAGTGACGGACGTTCACGCAAGTAAAGAATAAAGGATTCCATATCTTTTTTAGTTAATTTCTCTAGACTCTCTAGCGGAATGTCAGCAAGCTTATCAGCCTGAACAATGTCAGCATCTATCAGCCATTCGAAAAAACGACGGTATTCCTTGAGATATTCATATAAAGTCGTCAGACTGTAAGGAACAGCTAATTTGGATTGATAATATTCCAGAACATACCATGGCATAAGAGCCTTTAATTCCTCGATTTTTTCTAATAAACGTTGACGTTTCATCAGTTCATTTTCCTTTGTTTTTTAATCGTTTTTATCCAGATAGTAGTATATCACGCCTGTATATATTTTTCAAGAAAATTACAGTTTTTCGGAAAGAAGTTATAACAAATAACTCGAAACGATTGATATCCTTTTTCAGAGTCCCATTAATGACTAAAAAAAATTTTTGAAGAAATTTGACTGAAAATGTACTTTATTTACGTGAAAACAAAAATTTAATTTTGATTCTATTTTTCGGAAAATGTACTTTATTTTGTAAAAAACAAATACAATTTTTGTAATTTAGACAGGTTTAAATGGTACGAAATGTTCTCTTTTTCTTCTCAAACCTTTACAAATCAGACATGGCTCCTTAGAACGTTTCTCAAACTGAAGTCTTTTGTTAACTGCTAATTTGTATCGATGGGAGGTTGTTTCTTTGCATTATGGGATAATCGGAATCACCCCATAATGCAAAGTTAACATCTAGTTTATCAAATAAGCCATTTCTATTTTTGAAATTACCTATTTTAGGTAATCTGACTTTGAGCATATCGCTTTAGAAAAATTTACTTTATAAAAAATTGTTTTTATAGTTGGAATATTATTTCTATTATGTTAAAATAAGGATGACAAAGGATGTAAAAATGAGATATATTGGTTCTAAAAAATTACTTTTACCTGAGATTAAAAAAATGATAGATAGACATACCGATGGCTCTGAGGAAGTATTCTTAGACTTATTTGCTGGTACAAATGTAGTAGCGAATTATTTCAAACAATTTTACACAGTTTATTCCAATGATTTACTGTTTTTTAGCTATGTTAATGCCAAAGCTAGAATTGAGAATAATTCCAAACCGTTATTTGATAAGCTTATTCAAGTAGGAATCACTTCTCCCATGACTTATTTGCAAGATTTAGAAGTTGATAATGAAACGGTAGGATATTATGAATCTGCTTACTCTCCTACAGGAAAAGCAAATTATCTTTCAGTAAAAAATGCAAAAAAACTAGACATGATCCGTAATCAAATTGAAAGTTGGAAAAATCAGAATTTGCTAACAGAGCATGAATACTACTATCTACTCTCCTCTCTTATAGAGGCCTTACCATTTGTCAGCAACACTACCGGAACTTATGGTGCTTTCCTAAAACACTGGGACAAGAGGGCTTTGAATGATTTAGAGTTACAAGATTTTACTATATTTGATAACTCTAAAGAAAATAGAGCATTCAATGAAGATGCAAATAAGCTAGTTCAAAAAGTAAAAGCTGACATTGTTTATATTGATACTCCTTACAATTCAAGACAATATGCTTCCAATTATCATTTATTAGAAAATGTGGCTAGAAATGATCAACCTGTTTTAAAGGGAGTCACAAAGATTTTTGATTGGAAAAATCTTAAAAGTGATTACGCTACAAAAAGTAAAGCTCTAACAGCAATGAGAGATTTAATTCAAAATATAGATTCAACTCATATTATCTTAAGCTATAATAACGAAGGAATTATCTCCGAGGAAGATTTGACTAATATTTTGAAAAAATTCTCAGTTGATGGTATGGTTGATATTAAAAAAATTCCATATCGAAAGTATCAATCAAAGAAGGTTTCTAAGGTCAAAGAAATTTATGAATTATTATTTTATATACAAAGAAAACCACTTCCTAAAAATAAAACTTTTAAGAAAACCAACAACAGCATAAAAGTTAGTTCAACAAGGAAATACATTAAGAGTCCACTTAATTACATTGGAGGGAAATATAAACTTTTAAATCAAATATTACCTCTCTTTCCGGACAATATTGATACATTTGTGGATATATTCAGTGGAGGAGCTAATGTTGGTATTAATGTGAAAGCAAACAAATATATTTTTAATGATATGAATAATCGTATTAATGAAATGTTTCGGTATTTTCAAAGTCAGTCACCAGTAAATTTGGTTCAACAAATTGAACAAAGGATTGATGAGTGGAAACTAAGTAAGACTAACGAAGAGGCATTTCTGACTTTTAGAAAACATTATAACACTAATCCTAATCCTTTGGATTTATATGTGCTATCCTCTTTTAGTTACAATTATCAATTTAGATTTAATAATTCTATGGAGTTCAATAATCCTTTTGGTAGAAATCGTAGTCATTTTAGTGAGAATATGAGAAATAATTTATTGAATTTCGTTACTAAGCTTCAAGCATTAGATGCTACGTTCACAGATAACTATTTTAATGAATTTAATATTTTAAATTTGACATCTAAGGATTTTATTTATCTTGATCCTCCATATTTAATTACAACTGGAAGTTATAATGATGGGAAACGAGGTTTCTCAGATTGGAATAAAACCTCCGAAGTAGAATTATTAAATTTTATGGATCGTCTAAATCATCATGGAATTCGTTTTGCTCTCAGCAATGTAACTGAGCATAAAGGTAAAACCAACCAATTATTAAAAGATTGGGCTTATTCAAGAAACTTAAATATTAATTATCTCAATTATAACTATAATAATTCGTCTCATAATTCAAAAAACAAAGGAAGTCAAGAAGTCCTGATAACTAATTATGATAATGAGACATTTAAAATACTTACTGGAAAATAAAGCAGCATAGTTTGAACTGTGTTGCTTTTTATTATATCTGTTGTTCTATTAGATATCCTCTACTAATTTAAATTTTTTTACTCAATTTCTGTGAGTAATGGAGCATACTCTTCGTATGAGATATTATAATCGAGAATACTTTCTTTAACTTCATTTATACTCATTTTTTGAGCTTTATAATTATTTGCGAGTAGTAATAATTTAACAAATTCCAATGCTCCACCCAGATGATTTGTGTCCTGTCTAAATTTTTGTAACTGAGCTCTATAATTACCTGAAAAACTTCCTGAAACATAGGCAAAATATGTATTAGCTAAATTATCTGGAGCAATATCCCACCATGTTGGTTTTATTTCTTCTTTTCGTTCTTTAAACTGTCTCAGATATCTTCCCATAGCATCTGTATGAGATGCGGTAAGTGGAAAACCTTCTGAGTAGGCTTTGGAATCAAGAATAATTGCGCAGTTATCATCCCAAACAAGTCCATCTGGCTTATTACTTCCTCCAAGATGTTTACCAAAGAAACCTAGCTCATCTGTAAAGACCTTGGTTGAAATTGCTTCAAATTCCGTATTTTCGACATTAGTGGTTGTCTTTTTACTAGCTATATCAATTCCTTTAAGATAAGAGTGATCAATATTTGTTAGTTCTGTTCGTAATTGATTCTTAAATTTTTCAATATCACTTTTTTCTAATGATACGTTTTTTTGTATAGGAATTTCAAAGTCAAATAATTTATCTTTTAATGTTAGCTGGTTTCCATTAATTAGAATTTCAATTCCGATTCTATTAAGTCCGATACAGTCATCTATTACTTCTTCAGGTGTTATTTCAAGACTTGGATAGTCTCTATTAATAAGAGTAGCAATCACTTCTGCTTGAATTGGATTCTTCTTTTCTGTGAGGTGTTTTAAAATTAGAGATCGTGATGTCTTTTTGGAGATTGCTTTTTTATCCTTAGTTGCTAAAAATTCCCACATAACCCTTTTCCTACTTCGAGCATAACGAGATTTCCCATCAACTTGCTTTAAGGCAGTCAATCCTTTTGTTGTTATCTGATATACTGTACCAAGAGTAAGATCAAACTTGCGACCATTATAATTATGGTTGACTTTCTTGGTTACAGAAGTTGCCAGTCCTGTAGTAACCAAAACACCAGCTAGCCATCTCATATATTTATCAGAAGTACTTTCAAAATTTGATTTGATTTTTTTCTTGGCCATCTTGTCATTATCGATCTCGGCTTGAGCTAATCCGTTTAAATAAATTTCAACAGGGGCTGTTTCAAAACCTAATTCATCTATAAATCCAAAATTTTCCCCTAAGTCAAACTTTGAAAACTGTTTAGTTGGATTTTTCCCTAATAATCTTAACAACCAAGCGGCATAAGGGTATTCAAGTAGTCTTTCATACAAAAAATTGTCAAGTTCTGTTAGATTTTCTGATTCATATAGCTCTACTGCCTTAATTCCTAACTCTGAAATTGTGAACGTTTTATCTGCTCGATGGAATTTTAATAATCCAAAAGCTACTGCAACACTCACATAGTTTTGAGCAGCCCAATCTACAATTGCAAGCCTTGCTCCTTGTCCCGGAAAAACTGCTTGAACTAAACTATTTGCTTCTTTTTTTGTCCTCGTTCCGGTAAGTTGTTTCCAAGTAACTGAAATAGGCATATTAGTAATTACAGATTTCAATTCGTTTTGAAGTTTTAAATCTGTAACAACTTCTTCCAATCTTGTATTTACTAACCATTTATGGATTTTTGATCCAGAAACAAAAATTGAAGCAACTTTTACTAACTCTTTTAAGTCCTTACTAACATCCTGCCCTAAACCAAACGCTAAGTTATTCAAATCACTGTATTCATTAATATTTATTGTCATATTACCTCCAGCATTTTACATACTCCGTATTATTATATCACTGTTTTTCTTAGCTTTACTTACTTTTTTCTGATTTTTTATAAAAACTATTAGACGACACATTGTCAAGTCAAGTGCAACAAGTTCGTGGATAGACTAGGATCCCATTGATTAGGCTGTTTGGGCTAGCCCAAACAGAAATTTTGCTGTTTTGTAATGATGAAGTCGTCTAGGTCTCTCG